>JAFWGD010000023.1 GCA_017515355.1 Coriobacteriales bacterium | reverse complement strand
GCCGACGAGCTCGAGATCCAGGAGGTCATCCATCCGCTCGGCTTCTTCAAGACGAAGGCGAAGCGCTGCGTCGAGTGCGCCTCCACGCTCGTAAGCGAGTTCGATGGGGTGGTTCCACAGGACATCGACGATCTGCAACGGCTGCCCGGCGTAGGCAGAAAGACTGCCAACGTCGTCCTCAACGATGCATTCGGGATAACCGAGGGAATCGCCGTGGACACGCACGTCAAGCGCATCGCTAACAAGCTCGGCTTCTCGAAGTCAGACGACCCGGCAAAGGTCGAGCAGGATCTGATGGCGGTATTCGATAGGAGCGATTGGCTGCCGATCAACAAGCGCTGGATCGCATTCGGACGCGAAATCTGCGATGCGAAGAGACCGCGTTGCCAAGAGTGCTTCCTGGCAGACATCTGCCCCAGCTGCATAAGCGAGAGCTAGAGGACGAGGCTCGGAGTCCGAAGTCACCAGACCTTCGGGATCATGCGGTACTTGACCTTGGTCTTGTAGTACCTGAACCAAGCATCTTCGCGCTCGAGCTGCTTCTCCTTCGAGATGATGCTGGGCGCGACGACCAGAGGATAGACGAGAGCGACCAGGCAGGCCACTATCGAACCGAGCACGAGCCCCATCGACAGCAGCATCATATGGACTGCGAAATGGATCGGATGCCGCACCCTGCCATGAAGCCCTGCGCCATCCAACTTCCCCGTTGCAATCGTGTTGAAGATCTCCGAGCGAATCGAATCCTCGCGAACCGCCTCGAACAGAAGCCCGAAGGATATCACGGCGAAGAACAGCCCGAAGAAGGATATGAAGCCCGAAATCATGAGAAACGAACCGCGATAGCTCAAGCCCGCTGCGAACAGCACCGCGATGGCCATCACGTAAGAGACAGTTGGCACGCTTGCAGTTCCGAAGCCCCGCTCTCGCGCGCTTACGAGGTCTGCCAGAACCTCCCTCTCGACCTTGAGGAGCACCAGACCGACGATCAGGGTCGGAATGGCTATGACAGCTATCAGCGCCCAGCCTTGCCAGTAGCGGATAGTTCCAGCTAGGGGAAAGAGAATCAGCACGTACACGATGAGGAAGATCGCGCCACGCTTCAGGGCGTACGAGAGCAGCTTGCTGCCAGCTCCCTTCACTTCCTGAATTTTGTTCCCTTTGCGTCGTGGCACTTCCGATTACCTTTGGCAACTATGCGTATAAACTTGCGCCGAATCAACGGCTTTCCAGTATTCTTACACATAATCTGGAATTGTGTACATTCATATTCGCGACGCTGCAAGCCAGTGGCAAAGTGCGCCGTATGCAAGCGCGGTCGCCCCCCACCGACCTAAGATAATGGGTGATAATCGCGCTCCCCTAGGAGTATCATTGGGTTTTGTGGGAAACTGATAGAGATTTCGAAAGCGCCGCTTGCTGCGGCGAATCTGTGGAGGGCACCGCCCAATGGAACAACTCGATCTGCAAGGATTGCTTGCCGCCGCCGATGACATCTGCGTCGCGATCCAGCGCGCAAACGTCGGCAAGGTGCGCAATGAGCGGCTGACGCTCAAGGAGATGCTCAGAGACGAGCTCGTCTCCTTCGGCAACATCCTTGTGGAATCGGGAGGCTACGTCAAGAAGGCCGAGGCGGAGATGATCCGCGATTGCATGGGCCAGCCTGACGACGATCGTTTGCTCAACCAGATCATGAACCACCGCAAGGTGCCCCTCTCCTTCACGAGCGAGATACCGCAATCGCTGAAGTACACGGTGCTCGCGGATGCGGGCAAGAAGATCGACACCAGCCTTTTCAAGGGCCAGACGTCGATGGTCTTCTACGACACCTTCAAGCTCTTCGGCCAGACGATCCTCGCCTCGCGCGAGAAGGACGTCAGCGACTACGCCATGCGAAGGTTCACCTCCTTCATCGAGCGCATGGAGAAGTTCATCAAGGAGTACACCGTCTGGTACGCGGGCACGCAGAAGCATTACCGTGTGATCGAGCCGGTCGCGAAGGACCAGGAGTCGGCCGAGGAGAAGCAGGCCAAGCTCGAAGAGCTGCTTGCCGAGCTCGACGCGCTCGTCGGGCTGGAGGCGGTCAAGGAGCAGGTGCACGACCTGGTCAACCTCATACAAGTGCAGCAGATGCGCCAGGAGCTCGGCATGAAGACTGCCGACATCTCGAAGCACATGGTATTCTCGGGCAATCCTGGTACCGGCAAGACCACGGTCGCCCGCAAGCTCGCGGAGATCTACCACTACCTCGGGGTCCTGCGCAAGGGCCAGCTCGTGGAGGTTGACCGCTCAGGTCTCGTGCGCGGCTTCATCGGCCAGACCGCGACGCGCGTTCAGGAGGTAGTCGAGGAGTCGCTCGGCGGAGTGCTCTTCATCGACGAGGCCTACGCTCTCAACGTCAACAAGAGCGAGGGCGACTTCGGCCAAGAGGCCGTCGAGACGCTGCTCAAGGCGATGGAGGACCACCGCGACGACCTCGTCGTGATAGTCGCTGGCTACACCGACCTCATGGAGAAGTTCCTCGACTCGAACCCCGGCCTGCGCTCGCGCTTCAGCAACTTCATCTACTTCGACGACTACTCTGCCGACGAGCTCATCGCCATACTTCACCAGAACCTTGCGCAACGCGAGTACCAGCTCTCGAAAACTGCCGAGCGCAAGGCCCGCAAGCTGATCAGGGAGCGCGTTGCGAACAAGCCCGATAACTTCGCTAACGCACGCGACATCCGCAACTTCCTCGAGCGCGCAATCGCAAACCACGCGACGCGCGTCGTCGGTCTCGAGGAGGCACGCGGCAACAAGGACATCCTCGGCACGATCGAAGCCTCCGACATCGAGGGTTGGTAGCGAAAAGCCGCCGAAGCGCCCCATACGCTCCAGCGGCTTGACTCCGCGATTCCCCCGATCGAATCCTATTGGCCTTGCCTTCCCTTCCCAGGTCCGCCGCCCATGTCACCACTTGGCGGGGTGCCCATGTTCCCATCGGGAGCTTCGCCCGCGTTTCCACTGGGCGGGGTGCCCGTGCTAGCATTGGGCGCGTCACCCATCTCCCCGCCTTGCATTCCGCCCATGCCGCCCATCATCTGGTTGGAGAGCTGGGTGACCTGCTGTCCGTTGACGGTGACGGTTCCACCAGACAGCTCGCCGGTGCCAACGTAGTCGAAGGGAGACTGCGCCGTGATATCGATGGTGCCGCCGCTGCTGAGGATGTCGCCGTTGGAATCTACCGCATCGGTGTCGCCTTGGGCCATGGAGATCGAGATCTCTCCGCCGGTGATCTCTATGCAGATCCCGTTGCTAGCTGCGAAGCTGGCTGACTTGTCGGTCGCGTTGATCCCGTCGTCGGAGGCGCTGATAGCGAACGTGCCGGCGTTGATCTGCACGTATGTGCCCTCGATGGCCTCAACTGCGTCGATCTCGAAGCTTCCCCCGTCGATCTGCATGAAGGTCGTTGCCTGGATGCCGTCATCTTCCGCATCGATCTTGAAGGTGCCTCCGCCGATGTAGATGTATCCTACGGTGTCGTCCTCGTCATCCTCGCTATGAATGGCATCCTTCGAACTGCCGATCGTGAATTCTCCGCCTGCTATCGCGATCGAATCGTGAGCCTCCATGCCATCCTCTGCGCTCGTGATCGAATACGTGCCACCAGTGACCTTGAGGTCATCCTTGCAGCTGAGTCCGTTGGCACTCGACTCGATCGAAAGGCTACCGAGACCGTTGAGGGTAAGATCGTCCTTCGAGAAGATAACCGCATCGAGGTTGGTGTCGCCATCGGTTGCGAAGTCGCCTGTAGCGACAAGCGAGTTGCTCGATCCCTCGGTAGTGGTGATGAAGACCTTGTCTGCCGATTTCACGTAGATCGCCGGCATGTCGGCGTTCTCGATGCTCACGCCATCGAGAACGAGCTGCACCTTGGCGCTGTCGTCGGCCTCGACGATGATCGTGCAATCCTTCGCCGACCCGCTGATCAGATAGACGCCCTCCTCAGTGATGGTCGCATCCTCGCCGTTGGTCAGCGCGATCGTAGTCGCGGCGGAAAGGTCCGCCGTCTGCTCGAGATCTCTGTCGGTGAATATGTCGCTGGCGCTGATGAACGTGCCTGTTACGCTGGAAAGAGACGTGCTATGACCTGATTCGCCACCTGCGCTGGAGGATGTTTCAGCCATGCAAGCGCATAGGCTCAAGGCCAGCGCGCCGCTCAGAGCCACGGCTGTCAGCCCGCGCAAGATTCCGTTACGCCTGAGATTCTCCTGTTTCATGTTTCTGCTCCTATTCTGCCCATCGGTTTCATGGGAACAGATTAGAAAGCGAACCTGAATCGGCCCTGAAAGCCTCGTTCGGAATAGGCGCGACGTTACTTCGAGAGGGCTTCCATCTCGACGATCGCAGCTTCGAGGACCGCGAGCGAGCGTTCATCGCGCTCATCGGATTCGGCCACGGCGCTGCGCCTTTCCCTTAGCGCGGCAAGCAGATCCTCGGGGCTGCCGAACCTGCGATTCGCTACCGCAAAATCCTCTGCTACGTATGCGAGCGCGGCCTTTCCGCTTGTCTCGCATGAGCTGGCATCGCGCAGCAACTCAAGGCTCCCCTGTTCCACGGCATCGAGCGCCCAGCCGAGCCAAGAGAGCGACTTCCTGTGAACCGTCGGGTTGATCTTTGCCTGCGGGCGCCTCGCGTGGGCAGCCTCGATTGCCAGCCTCACGCGATTCTCGCGGCTAAGGGCAGAGGCTTCCGGATCGTAGTCGATCACGGTGATGGGCAGATCGGGAAAGAGTCGTGCAAGCTCGTGAAGCGCTCCGCGCGCCTGAACATGGCCTTTGAGGCAGCAGAAGCTCTGCAGGTAGATGACATGGTCGACGCGCTTGGCGCGGAAGTCCTCGAGCACGTCGATATAGCGCACGTCGTCGACGTAGAGCCTCTCCGGGCAAGGCATCACGCATTCGCATCCGAAGTCCGCGAGCTTCTCGACGATATGGTCGTTCATGTACTCATCGAAGACGAGCAGCGGATTCCCTACGAGCCCTATCCGCAACGGTGCGGCTGGGTCGTTCGAGTCGGACGAGGATGCTGAACTCGGGAGCTCGCCAGGCCAGTCCTCGCACCATTGGATCTCGATCGACCTTCCAAGCGCCTTCTTGACGAACATCGGCAGCGAATCGACGAGGCAGCCCTGGCAGATCTTGGGCACCTTGACGCACGAGATAGCCGGAGCTTCCTTCGCCACGCGAATCGTTCGGGCCATTAGAACGGCGGAGGTGAAGCATAGGTCGCTAGGGATGTTGCTGCGCGCGGCATCGAGGTCATCGTGCCCGAGCCCACCTTCCATTGCGAGCGCTGCGCTATGGCTGCGAGTGGTTTCGGTCGGCAGGGTCTCCTTCTCCGCGCAACCCTTTTCGTTGAAGGATTCGGATTCCAGCTCGCGGGATTCAATCGATTCGGCAAGGGTGCGCAAACGGATCCGCACGTGCGCGATGTCGACGATGTCATCGATCTTGAGGACCGCATAGGGCCTATGTGCCTTGGAGAGCCTGTCGCAGGCGATGTCGAGGCTCACCGCATCGAACCCGCATCCGAACGAGCGCAGAAAAACCGCGTCGAAATCGGGGTGTTCCAGAACCCAACTCGCGATCCCTTCGTGGCGATTCGCGTGCACCCACTCATCTTGAGCGCCGTCGGGACGAATGCTCCCCCACTTGGCGATGCCCGCAGCCGGCACCACAGCAAATCCCAGGTCAACCAATATCTCGTCAATGCCATGCAGCATCATGGGGTCAACATGGTAGGGCCTGCCAGCAAGGATGATTCCGTGGCGCTTGGGGCTGGCGGCGACCCAGGACTTCGCCAGATTCGCGCCCTCCACGAGCTTTCGTTCGCAGGCGCCGTACTCGTCCCATGCCGCATCGAGCGCAGCATCGAACTCTTCAGGCTCGAGCGGAGGCGCACCAAGCGCATCGACGATCTCGGAGACCGCTTCCTCGAATTGCTCGCGCACCGCGACGCTTAGGTTGGCTATCCCTTGATCGGGCAACGCGACATCGTTGAACAGGTCTGAGGGATCGCTGGCGAGCAGCTCGGGCGTGAAGATGCGCACACGCCCTTGCTCCAGCGCTGGCGCGTTGCTCTCCAGAACCTTCGCGTAGCCGCTGGCAACGGCACAGCTCGTGAACCTGCCGAAACTCGGCGCGAACACCGCGTCGGCGCCCTGATCGATCAGATCATATAGGCGCTCATGGCTCAGCTTGGCCGGCTGGCAGACGCTTTCGCTCGGTATAGATTCGGAGCTCAAGGCACGCAAGGCCTGCGAGGTGCCCTCGGTGGATATCGCTATGCCGAACCCGAGAGAGGAGAAGAGCTTGTGCCAGAAGGCGATCTTGTCGTAGACGTAGAGCGTGTTGAGGATGCCGATGCGATAGCCTGCGCGCCTTCCGCTCCCCTCCTGCGTGCCATATCGCGCGAGCAAATCCTGCTGCATCTTGACGATGTTCGGCGCACGCCCAGAACGTGAGCCGCCCTGGGGAAGCCCTAACGCCCCGTAGGCACGATCGCACTTGTTGCCGCTGATGTAGAAGCGCCCGTCTCCGAACCTGAGCATGGCGATACGACAGGAGTTCGAGCATCCTGGGCACACGGTCGAACTGCGTGCGGGATCGAGGGATGCGATCCGATCCGCGCCGAGCAGCGTAGTCTTAGGCAGCGTGGCATCGGCGGAATCAGCTACTGCGGCAAGCGCCCTATCGCGAGCGACCAGCGCCGCGCCGAGAGCCCCCGACAGGTGCGCTGTGTTGGGCCTGATGACCTCGACACCGCTTATCTTCTCGAAAGCCGCCAGAACGGCATCGGACTTGAACGTTCCGCCGGAGACGATGATCTTGTCTCCCATCGTGGCGATCCTGTTTCGCCCGATGATCCGATAGAGCGCGTTGGCAACCACCGAGTAGGCTATGCCCGCAGCGATGTCGGCGGTGGAAGCGCCAATCTTCTGAGCGTGGCGCACCCTGCTCGTCATAAAGACGGTGCACTTCGTCCCGAGCTCAACTGGCGATTCGGCGCTGAGCGCTAGCTCGGAGAAGCGGTGGAGATTGGTGTGCAGCGAGTAGGCGGCACCTCCGATGAATGCGCCGCAACCCGAAGAGCAGGCCTCATTGAGGACAGCGTCGGTGATCACTCCGTCCTTGACCCAGATGGCCTTCATGTCCTGGCCTCCGATGTCGAGGACGAAGCTGACATCCTTGTCGAAAGCAAGCGCGGCGCGCAAATGCGCCGTGGTCTCGACCACTCCCCCATCAACACCGAAGGCGGCCTTGATCATGTCCTCGCCATATCCGGTCACGCAGGAATATCTGATGTCGATCAGCGGTTCCTTGCGCCCTGGCAGCCGCGGGAGCGACTTGTGCATGTCGTCGAGCATCTCCACGAGCGTCTTCAGGGTGTCGCCACCTACAGGCTCGTAGGCAGAGTAGACCAACTCGCCCGCATCTGTGACCAGTGCGATCTTGACCGTTGTCGAGCCGGCATCGATGCCTAGGTAGGCATCGCCCTCGTAATCGTAGAACGACCTCTTCGGCATCACATGCTTTGCGTGGCGCTCGGCGAACCGATCGAGCTCGTCGGCGCTGGCGAAAAGCGGCTCGAGGCGCTCGAGGTCGTCGTCGGGATCCTTGCAATGCCTGATGCGTTCCTCGAGCGCGACGAGGGAGACCGCAGGCGCGTCCTCGGAGCCTGCGAACAGCGCAGCACCCATCACCGTGTAGAGGTGCGCATCGGCTGGCTTGACGCAGTTGTTCCGCAGCACCCTGCGGAAGCGCCTGCCGAGGTCTGGGATG
>JAFWGD010000244.1 GCA_017515355.1 Coriobacteriales bacterium | reverse complement strand
TTGCGACCCTTCCTCTCCACCTGCTCTGGCATCACGTCGAGTTCGGGGTGCTCCTCCTGGAACCTGACGAGCTTCTTGTCCGGCTTGAAGGGGCAGACGATCGCGAAGACCGTCGCCACCATCACGATGAGCGAAAACGACAGGAAAAGGCCTGTGCCGCCGTACTCGCTGACGAAGATGATTCCCATCGAAGGGCCGATCGCGTTCGAGATCGCGAACGCGAGGCCATGGTAGCCAACGCCCTCTCCCAAGCGCGTCTTGGGCACGATGTCGGCTATCGTCGCGGCGGAGACGGTGATGCAGGTGCCGAATCCGAAGCCTGCGAGCGTACGGAAGGGCAGGATCCAGAAGGGGTCTTCGATCAGGAGGCAAAGCGCCGTTCCAACCACCTGCACGATGCCTCCCACGATGCAGATCTTCTTGCGGCCGTACAGGTCGGAAAGGTTGCCCGAGACGAAGCGCGCGAAGAGCGCCGAGAACGAGAAGAGCGCCGAGATGTATCCGGAGAGGTATGTCGGACCGCCGACGGAGTCGACCAGCACGACGATTCCGTTCTGCAAGCCGTTTCCATTGATAGACGAGAAGAGCGCCACCAAAACGATGGAGACGAATGTGAACGACCAAAGCGGCGCGCTCACAGGCTTCGCTGTCTTTGCCTGCTTCTGCATCGGATACGTATGCACCTTTTTGAATGGATTGCCTGTTTATTCCATAATGCGCGCAATGTGGCAATTAGGCGATGGCGAAATCGAGTTGGCCGCTGCGTTTATCGGCGACCGTCAGCTTCACATCCAGACGCTGTCCCAAACGGTATCTGTCCTTCGCATCGTCTTCGTTTCGCAGCACACGCGAACCCTCGTCGTACTCGAACCAGCCGTCGAGATTGCGTACTGGAACGAAGCCCTCCATGCCGTTGTCGAGGCGCACGAAGAACCCGAACGAGCGCACGTCGATGATAGTCGCTGCGAATCGCTCGCCTACGAACTGCTCCATGTATTCGCAGACCTTGGCATCGAGCGCGTCGTACGAGGCCTTCTCGGCCTTGCGCTCCATGATCGAGCAGTGCTCGCAGAGGTATGGCAGCGAAGCCACCATGGCATCCAGCCCGACGATTGCATCGGGGCGCTGCGCGTCGGCGGCTATCTCGCCGCGAGCCTTCGCCTGCTCGAAGAGGAATTCGCGCAGCAGCCTGTGCACCATGAGATCGGGATAGCGCCTGATCGGAGAAGTGAAATGGCAGTAGCCCTTGGAAGCGAGGCCGTAGTGCGTGGTGAAGCGCTCCTTGTAGACCGCCTGCGTCATCGAGCGCAACAGCACCATGTTTACAAGCTCCTCATGCGGCTTGCCCTTGCAGTCGTCGAGGATGCGCTGGATGTCGGAGCTCCTCACGATGTCGCGCTCATCCGCGTAGCCCAACAGCTCGAGCATGTCGAGCGCCTCGTCCAGCGCCTGCGGTAGCGGTTCCTCGTGTATGCGATAGACCATCGGACGCTCGGCCTCGAGCATGAGCTTCGCTACGACCTCGTTGCAGAGGATCATTGCCTCCTCCACCAAGCCTGTCGCTTCGGTCTTGGCGCGCTTTGCCACGCCAATCGCCTTGCCAGCCGCATCCAGCTCGACCTTGAGCTCGCTGCTCAGGAAGTCGAGCGCCCCCCTCTTGATGCGCATCCGATGCAGCATGCCCGCGAGCTTGTTGAGCCCATCGAGCGTTGCGCGCGCCTGTTCGCTCGGATACTCGCGCATGCCGTCGAACATCTCTTGAACGCCGTCGTAGTCCAGCCGCAGGCTCGAACGGATGACGCTGGGGTAGGCCTCGAAGCGCTCGACCGTGCAATCTGAGCGCAGAAAGATATCGACCGTGAATGCGAGCCTGTCGCGCTCGGGCATCAGCGAGCAGATGCTGTCGCTGAGCGCCGGCGGGAGCATCGGGAACACCTTGCCTGGGAAGTAGGTGGAGGTTGCGCGCCTGCGGGCGTCGATGTCTATCTGCGATCCGAATGCGACGTACTCCGAGACATCCGCGATGTGGACGCCGAGCTTGACGAGCCCACCCTCATACTCGAGCGAGAGCGCATCGTCGAAGTCCTTGGCGTCGGCGGGGTCGATCGTGAGGATGAAGCGCTCGCGGATGTCGCGGCGGTCGGGCTCGGCCAGCGCGCCCTCGATGTCGAGGCAGATCCTGCCCGCGAGCTCGGCGAGCTCGGGATCGGTCAGCGTCGCGATCCCATATCTGGCCGCGATCATCTCCTCGACGATCCCCTCGTCATCCTGCCGGCCCAGCACCTGCGCTATCGTGGCGCGGGCGATCTCGTGCCTGCTCGGGTAGGTCTGCATCTGAGCTAGGACGATGTCGCCATCGCTCAGGCCTTCGGGAACGTCGCCGACAATCGATATCAGGTAATCGAGCCGCGAATCCTGCGGCATGATGAAGAGCTTCCCGTCGACCGGGACGCACATTCCCACGAGCGTGGTGTGCGACCTCTCGAGCACGCTGTCGACAACTGCCATCGGAGCGCGGCCCTGCTTGTTGCGAGCAGCGCTCTCGGAGCGACGGCGCCAGTCGCTCGATCTCGGACGCAGACGCACCAGGTCGCCGTCCATGGCGCCGTTGATGTGCCGCGCCTGCACGAAGAAGCGCCCCTCGGGGCTCTCGACGAAGCCATATCCTCCTGAAGCGATGGAGATCCTGCCGACCGGCATAGCCGAAGTCGGCATGCGCTTGCGCCTTGCGCGCTTGTTGGAGCGTGCCATCGCGCTTCCCTTCCGCTAGATCTGCTCGTTCAGGATCCTGAGCGCCTCGTCGAGCTGAGCGTCCTTGCCAGCCGTGCCGATCTCGTCGTTCTTGCCAGCCTCGACAATCACGTCAGGTTCGATTCCAACTCCATCGATCGCCGTGCCGTTGGGAGTGAGATAGTGGGCGATCGTGTACTTTATGGCGCCTCCGAACGATAGCCCGGTGATCTCCTGCACGGTTCCCTTGCCGTAGCTTTGCGTTCCCACGATCGTGGCGCGGCCGTTGTCGCGCAGCGCGCCCGCCGCGATCTCGGAGGCCGATGCGCTGTAGCCGTTGATCAGGACGACCATCGGCAGGTCGCATATGGGCTTGCCGCTTGTCGTGTAGGTGATGGAGTTCTTCTTGGTCTTGCCCTTGAGCTGGACGACATCGCCATCCTCGACGAAGAGCGAGACGATCTTGACAGCCTGGTCGACGAAGCCGCCGAGGTTGTCGCGCAAGTCTAGGATGATCGCCTTGGCACCGCGGCTCTGAAGGTCCTTCACCGCATCCTCGACGAACTCGCCCGACGCATCGTTGAATTCGACGAGCGCGATGTATCCGATGTCGCCGATCATGTCGTAGTTGCCCGTCGGAAGGTCGACCTCTCCGAAGGTCATCGTCATCGTGACCTCGGTGCCCTCGAGCTTCGGCAGATCCTCGCCGGCATTTGCCGCTTCGACGAAGGCATCGAGCGAGGCTTCTGTCGGGCGCAGCACGACGATCTCGACGGTATCGCCCTCGTCGCGGTTCTGGATAGCCGCGGCAACCTCCTCGGAAGTCCAATGGCCGTTCTCGCACGAACTGCCATCCTCGCCGTCGACCTTGAGGATCACGTCGCCGAACTGCGCGCCAGCCTCTTCGGCCGAAGAGCCCGGATAGGCCTCGTCGATCACGACGAACTCGTCGACCTGCTCCAAGAGGACGCCGACGCCCTTGAACGAGCCGCCCATCATCTTGAGGTACTGGTCGAATTCCTTGGCGTTCATGTACTCGGCATGCTCGTCATCGAGCGCCCCGAAGAGCGCCTCGAGCGCGTCGTCTGTCGCCTTGTCGACGTCGAAGTCCATGATCGAGCCCTCGTCGAGGAGAGTAGCGGCCTCGTCGAGGCGATTGACGACGGTATGCACTCCCCCGGAGTCTCCGACGGACGAGCCCGAAACGAAGCCCTTGCTGCCAACATACCAGCCGCAGGTGAATATGAATGCGGCAACGACGATGGCGACGAGCGCCCTGAGCCACGCGGGGCGCCTAGACGCCCTGTAAGGCTCGGATTCATCTTCTGTCTCTATGGATTCGTAGTAGGAGACAAAGGCGCTTTCAGGGGCATCTGAAGGGCTTGCAGGGGCATCGGCAGGTGCTGGAACCTCCGCGGTGACCTCTGCGGACAGCTCCTCAACCGTAGCCTCAGCCTCGGCCCCCTCGGCAATCGTCAAAGGCGCCTCCGTTTCCAGGGGCGCCTCTGCAGGATTCAGGTTTTTGTCGAATTCGCCGACCATCCGTTAAACCTTCAGGTGCTTGCGCATCGCCAGAGCCGAGCCGAAGAGCCCGATGATCAGGCCGATTACGAGCAGGCCGAGCGAGACGATCAGGAACTGGAACCAGGTGATCTCTACGGGCAGCCAGGAGATGAACCCGACGAGGAACGGCATCAGGAAGATGTCGATCAGCGCCAGGCATCCGACAGCCAGGATCGTTCCGATGATCGCCTGGATGATGCTCTCCGTGACGAACGGCCCGCGGATGAAGCCCTTGGTTGCTCCAACGAGCCTCATGATCGAGATCTCGCGCTGCCTCGCGAGGATGGCGAGACGGATCGTGTTGTTGATGAAGAAGAGCGTTACCAGGATGAGCAGCAGGACCATGCCCAAGCCGACGTACCTGATGATGTTGGTGACGCTGAAGAGCCTTTCGACGCTCTCCTGCCCGTATTTGACCGACTCGCTGGGATCGTCCGGGTTGTCGCAGATCGTCTTGAACGTGTCGTAGGCGATCAGCTGGTTGGCAACGGTCTCGACCTGTTGCGGATCTGAGAGGTTGATGTCGATCGAAGCGGGCAGCGGGTTCTCGCCATCGAGCTGTTCGACGATGTCCATGTTGGACTCCATCGAGTTCTTGAAGTTCTCGAGAGCCTGATCCTTCGTGGTGAAGCTGACGGACTCGACGTACTCGAGGCCCTCGACGTAGCCGATGGTGGCCTTGACGTCCGCATCGCTCGCGTCGTCGGCGATGTATGCGGTGATGTTGACCTTCTCCTCGACCGACTCCGCGATCGCGTTGATCATGATGTTCATCATCGCGAAGACGCCGATGATCAGCAGCGAGAGGAAGATGGTGATGATGGCGCCCATGCCCGTGGAGAGGTTCCTGCGGAAATTGACGAACGCCTCCTTGATGAAATAACCGAGATTACGCATCGAGACCATACACCCCCTTATCCTGATCGCGAACGAGCACGCCGTTCTCAAGCGTGACCACGCGCCTGCGCAGGCTGTTCACCATCTCCTTGTCGTGGGTTGCCACGAGCACGATGGTACCCGTCCTGTTGATCCTGTCGAGAAGGCGCATGATGCCCAGCGAAGTCTGCGGGTCGAGGTTGCCCGTGGGCTCGTCGCAGATGAGCAGCGGGGGCCTGTTGACGATCGCGCGGGCGATCGAGACGCGCTGCTGCTCGCCGCCGGAGAGCTGGTCGGGCATCTTGTCCATGGCATCCTCCAGGCCGACGAGGCGCAGGACCTCGGGTACCTGGGTCTTGATGACGCGCTTGGACTTGCCGATGACTTCGAGTGCGAAGGCGACGTTCTCGAATGCGGTCTTCTTCGGCAGGAGCTTGAAGTCCTGGAAGACGCATCCGATGTTCCTGCGCAGGTATGGGATTCTCCAGTTGCGCATGGCGGAGAGGTTCTCGCCTGCGACCCAGAGGGTTCCGGAGGTGACCTCGAGCTCGCGGTTGATCAGCCTGATGAAGGTTGACTTGCCGGAGCCGGAATGGCCTACGAGGAAGACGAACTCGCCTGGATAGACCTGCAGCGACACGTCGTTGAGAGCGGGCTTGTCGGGCTGCGCGTCATAGATCTTGGTGACGTGGTCGAAGATGATCGCCGGTGCCACGCCCGACGCATGGACATTTGGCCTGGGCTCTTCGGCGATGGGCTGCTGGTGGATAGGCTGAGCCACAGCGACCTGATCGGGTTGGGACACCTCGATAGGCTCGGGCTGCGCCTGCTGGACCGGAGGCACCACCTGGAACTGCGAGATGGTCATCGGCTGGCTCTGCGGATCGATCTGATAGACCGGCTGGGGCTGCTGCACCTGCGGCTGCTGGAACTGCTGCTGGATCTGCGGAGCCTGCTCCTGCGGTTGGAACTGCGGCTGCTGGAACTGCTGCTGCACCTGCGGGATCTGCTGAGGCTGCTGGAACTGGACCTGCGAGATCTGCGGCTGAGCCTGCTGCGCAGGGAAGCTGCCCGAGTTGACGGCGGGAATCGCGTTGGACGCATTGGCGTCGGCAACGAAGCCCTGAGAGCCGCTGGAGCCCAGCGGAACCCAAGCGCTCTGAGGCTGTGCGCCCTG
>JAFWGD010000243.1 GCA_017515355.1 Coriobacteriales bacterium | reverse complement strand
TCCGAGCAGATGCTGGCCTCGTACTCAGCATAGCCCTTCTGCCCCAATGCCTCGATGACCAGCGGTTTCGCCACACGCTCGAGCACAGGATCGATGTAGAAGCCGAAGTCGAACTTGCGAAATCTCTTGACCTGGTCGATGTAGTCCTTGAGGTTTTCGCGCAGGAACTCCTCGTCGCCGCGTTCGGAGGCCGCAACGAGCTCGTCCTCGATCGGATAGAGCTGCTGCCAGATTTGGACGCGCCTGGCGGTGAGGGTGCGCGCTTCGAATGCACGCTTCTTCTCAACCTCGAGCTCCTTGTTCTCATCGACGATTCGATAGTATTCCTTGCGACCGACGAACTTCATCTCCGAAGCAAGCTCATGTGCTCCCTTGAGCGCCATGTAGTTCGCGTAGGGAACCTCTAGGTCGCAGATCACCTCGAACCTTTCGGTTTCGAATGTGCCGGGATAGCGCCTGAACAGGATGCTCGGCTGCTTGAAGAGCTTGCCGAACAGCTTGAGCATATCTGGCGGGAAACACAGCTTGGCATCGTTGAAGCTCGCGCGCCTCGCAGGGAAGAACAGCGACTTCGAGAGCTTGTTTCTCTTATTGCCATATGCATATATCACCTTGCGACCTGCTGGCTCGAGGATCTTGATCGTCACCGCGAGGCCCGGCTTCTCGAACCTGAGCGGGCTGAGCATGTTGATGTAGGTGCTGTGCGAATCGACGAAACGCGCAATCGGAAAGCCATCTATCGTGGTTTCCTCGATCTCTCGGTTCTCGAGAGCCTCCAGCGCTGGCTTGACGCGTTCGTAATCGGAACGCAGCATCGCAACGGTGGCCTCTCCCTCTGCGCCCTTGAAGCCCTTGAAGCCCTTCTTTTCGCGCCATGCGAGCCTGTCGACGATGCAATACTGCGCACCCACCTCGCCGCAGACGCGGTCAAGCTCGATCAGAAGGTTCAGCAGTGCGGCCTGATAGTACTTAAGCGCCATGCTGCACCTCCATCTTGTCCTGGACATTGAGCAAGACCATGCAGTTGGTGGTCTTAGTCAACGCCTCCTCGCGCATCGCGCGCGCCTCGTCGGAGCGCCCCAGCCTGTCGAGAAGGTCCGCGTAATATGCGAGGTATTCGCCGTTTTCCCTGCAATGCTCGAGATCGGAGGCGAAGTCGTCGGGCGATGCCTCGCCCTCCTCGTTAGCAGCTAGCCATATGCGCCCGATGCGCGCCTCGTAGGCTGCAGGACAGATCTCGACCACGCGGTCGAAGTGCCCTCGCGCTGCGGCCACATTCCCCTTGTCCATCTCCAGATGCATCTCGCTAATCTCGCTAAGCAGCTCCTCGAGCCTCCTGTAGCGCGGGTCCGCAGCAAGGCTTTCCGCATCCTTCGAGTAATCATTGGTCATCCTGACGATCTGCGCGACTTCCCAATAATCCTTGCGAACCAGCAACGGAGCCCAGAGCGCTGCGAGCAGCCATTCGTTCTCGATCGGGATGGCCACGCGCCAATACCTGTAGCGTTCGCTGCGCTGCGTGCTCCTGTACTTCGCGAAGATGCCGAAGACCTTCTCGGCAAACTCCAAGTCGCCTTCGGGCAGCCTGTCCATCATGGTGTCGAGGTCGATGTCGGCGGCCTGCGCGTCATCCCTTACGCCAGCAAGGCTGAAGAGCCCCTTCATCGCGTAGATGTCCGGAGAATACTTGTAGCGGATGAATGCGTCCTCCATCTGAGCATTCTTGTACGCCTTGAGGCTCTTGAGCGCCTTCTCCTGCGGATAGGCGATCCATGTCTGATCGACGAAGACCTTAGCGGGCAGATGGAGAGCCGCGTTGTAGGGAACGAAATCTGCATCCTCGGTGGGCTTGTAGCGCCAGCTGTCTCCATAGTCGCCGCGGAGAATCTCAAGATAGCCCGTGAAGACCGGGAGCATATGCCCGTTGACGGGCATCCTCACAGTGGACTCGACCCACTCGCGCTTGCGGATCTCATAGCAGAGGTACGTGCCGGCCGATCCGATGAAATACCACTCAGCATCGTCGATGTTGTGCGCATCGGCCTTCGCCTTCGCCCAAGCGACAGCCTCCTTGTGCCCGAGCGCCTTCTCCTGTTCCTTGAACTCCCGATAGCGCTCTATGAATAGCTCAGGACGATGGCCATGCCTGCGTCCAAGCTCGCAGATTCCCTCGTCGTAGACGTCATAGTCCACGATCGCCTCTAGCCGCTCGTCGGGATCGTTGGGCAGCGGCCTAAGAAGAAAGATGTCGATGAAGACGCCGATGATCTCGTCTTCCCAACCAAGATGGGCGAACATGGCCGCCTGCTTGGTATCGAGGATCCTGCCGAAACCTGTCTGATAGTTCTCGAGGGTCTCGTTGCTTGCGAGAACCAGCCCGTCGGGAAGCTTGCCTGCCTTGGCCAGCTCGACGAGCTTGTCGTACTCCCCAAGGTGCATCGTGATATCTACGTCGTTATCCCATGGGATGTATCCGCGATGCCTCACCGCACCGATCATCGAGCCGAAATCGAGCGAATACTCGATCCCGTTCTCGGTGAGGAACTCGTCCAAACGCAGAAGCAACCCGAACTGCGCCTCCTGCCAGTCATCCTTGTTGTAGGAATCCAAGCACCTAACCATAAAATCGACCGCCATCTCATTCGCGCTTCGCATGAGCCAAGCTGCTATCATACCGAGTGCAGGGCCTGCGTGCGGCGCCACTTCCACGCGCACGGCCGAGAATCGATGCGGACGCGCAATGGAATCAGACGCCAGGAACAACATAGTCGACGCGGACAAGGCTGCTGGGGCCAACGGCCCGAAGGCAGCTCGGGGAGCCGCGTCCGATACTGATATTCTAAGCAATGCCCCCAGCTTGATGAAGGGATCCTCGAGCAAAAGGGTCGCCTTCTTCGACAACGCGAAGGGCATGCTCATCCTGCTCGTCGTAATAGGGCATCTTCTTACCTTCATGCCCAATAACTCTTCGGCCTTGACGAGCACTGCGACTATCTGGATCTACAGTTTCCACATGCCGTTGTTCCTGTTCATCGGGGGCATATTCGCATCGAAATCCTACAACGAGAGAAACGAATACCGAGGGGAGAACTTCCTCTTCTACATGGCGCTGTGCCTGATCTTCGTCCTGCTATCGCTGGTTGCAACGGTGGCGATGGGCGGCGATGAGGGGTTCAACTTCTTCAACCAGGCCAACTCCCCGTGGTACCTGTGGGTCATGGCGATCTACGTGCTGTTGGTTCCGCTCTTTTCCCGCATCAAAGCCGGCGTGATGCTTCCCATCCTGATAGCGATCGCGCTCTGCAGCGGATTTTGGCTGAACTCCGACAACCGCACGCTCTTCGCATGCGCCAAGCTGATCGTGTACTGCCCGATCTTCGCAGCCGGATGCTACATCGGGCTTCCGCGCGCCATGCGTATCCAAGAGCGCCTCTTCGGCTCCAACAAGGTGTGGATCGTGCGGATCGCAGCCCTCGCGGTGCTCGTCGCATGGTTCGTCTTCCTCTATCAGCTGGATCCGGAGAAGGCTATCGTCTTCAAGCGGATGTCGACCGCCTGGAACGAATTCGACATCATGGCCGATAGCTTGGGCGGCTCGGCCTGGCTCTTCATCGCGTTGCGTCTTGGGTTCTACGTCTGGTCGGCGGCAATCGGCATCGCCTTCATGCTGATAGCCCCGAAGAGCAGATGCTTCCTCTCGCGTTGGGGAGAGCACAGCCTGCAGATCTACATCCTGCACATCATCGTTATCAGAATCATGAGCCACTGCGGACTCTTCGAGTACCTGCTGGGCCTGTCGCATTGGATGATACTCTATCCGTTCGTGCTAGGGGTGCTCCTCACCGCGTTGATCGGCGCGCCGAAGTTCCTGCAGACATGGGCCGATGCGCTCAAGGGCCTCTGCAAGAAGGCCGTGCGCACGGAAGCGCGATAGCAGAACGGCAGGCGCCATTTGCCCCGCCGACAAGCACGCGTTGAAATATCTGGCGCAATGCGCATGATATCTGATACAATGTGTTTTCGCGGCGACGTGGCCAAGAGGTAAGGCAGAGGCCTGCAAAGCCTTTACCCCCGGTTCGAATCCGGGCGTCGCCTCCATAGATTACCGAACGGCTGGATTCCCCAGCCGTTTTTTCTGCCCTGAACTGGACATATTCCCTTGAGGAAAACGAAAACGGCGGTCGCGCGGACCGCCGTGGTTCTCAAGTGGTGTCGGTGGAGGGATTTGAACCCTCACGTCCGTTCGGACACTAGCCCCTCAAGCTAGCGCGTCTGCCGTTCCGCCACACCGACATATGCTCCCGCATCTAATGCGGGTAGATGATCATCATCACCAAAATAGTGACGATGAATATTATAGCCAGAATAACCGTGATTCGATCGAGATTTTTCTCGACGATCGCGGTGCCCATCGTCTGGTTGATGGTGCTGGCGAGCATCTCGCTGACACCGGTGCCCTTGCCGGAGTGGAGCATGACCATGATCACGAGCCCGATTCCGGAGAGCAACCACAAAACGATGACTGTCCAAAGCAAAATTGCCAAAGCAAACTCCTAAACTGCATTCATGCGACGTTCACTGCCGCGGAAATTCGATTATAGTGTCTTGCCCCAACCGCTTCAAGCATTTGATTCCCTTTGTGGAATGAAAACCCGTAATCGGCAAAAAGCGGCCGAGAGCACGGCTTGAGCGGCGCACCGGATGCGGCGGCTCCTAGCGGGCCAACAGGCTCCTTCCAGTCCACAGCTCGGGAATCTTTACTCCAGCGAGGTCGAAGAAGGTCGGCGCGATGTCCGCCAGGCGACCATCTCCATCGACGAAGGCGAGCTTGTCGCTCTCTCCACTCTCATCGATCGCGATCAGCGGCACCGGCGATAGCGAGTGCGCGGTCATCGGAGAGCCGTCCTCGGTCAACATGACGTCGGCGTTGCCGTGGTCTGCTGTTATCAGGCAGACGCCCTTCTTGTCCTTGATGGTCTTGACGAGCCTCGCGACGCACGCATCCACCGCCTCGACAGCGGCCTTCGCCGCGGAAATCGAACCGGTATGCCCAACCATGTCGCAATTGGCGAAGTTGACGATGTAGAACTGCGCTCTGTCATTGGCGATGGCGTCTACCAGCGCATCGCAGACCTCGTAGGCGCTCATCTCTGGCTGAAGGTCGTAGGTCGCCACCTTCGGGCTCGGGATGAGGATGCGCTCCTCCCCCTCCTTCGGCGCCTCGACGCCGCCATTGAGGAAGAAGGTGACATGCGCGTACTTCTCGGTCTCGGCTATGTGCAGCTGCTTGAGGCCCATCGCGGAGATCGCGTCTGCCATCACCATCTCGGGGAACTCCTTCGGGAAGGCGATCGGCAGGCCGAACGAGGCGTCGTACTCGGTCATGCAGACGTAGTCGACCTCGGGCGAGAGCACCTTGTCGAAGCCATCGAAGCCAGGCTGCGTGAAGGCTCGCGTGAGCTCGCGAGCGCGGTCGGGGCGGAAGTTGAAGAAGATGATGCCGTCTCCATCGCGCACGCCCGCATCGCAAAACGCCACGGGAACGATGAACTCGTCGGTGACGCCCTCGGAATAGCTCGCCTCGACAGCAGCCTTCGGCGAAAGCTCGGTGATGTAGCCCTTGGATGCCTCGTTGGGAATGACGATGGTGTCCCAGTGGCGCTTGACCCTCTCCCAGCGATTGTCGCGATCCATGCCGTAGTAGCGCCCGCCGAGCGAGGCGATGATCGCATCTGCTCCGAACTCCCCGCGGACGCTGGCGAGATGCTCCTCGAGCTCCTCGACGTAGCCAGCGCCGCTCGTGGGCGAGACGTCGCGGCCGTCCATGAATGCGTGGACGTGGACGCTTGAGACTCCGCGTCCGCAGGCCATATCGATGAGCGCCTCGAGGTGCTCGATCTCGCTGTGGACTCCGCCATCGGAGAGCAGGCCCATGAAATGCAGCGTCTTTCCGCGCTCCTTCACAGCATCCATGATCTTGACCAGCACCTCGTTGGAGAGGATGGAGCCATCGGCTATCGCATTGTTGATGCGGGAGAGGTCCTGATAGATGATGCGCCCCGAGCCGATGTTGAGATGCCCGACCTCGGAGTTGCCCATCTGGCCTGCGGGCAGGCCGACGTTCTCGCCGCACGCCTCGATGAGGCGAACCGGGTAGTCCTTGCCTGAGAGCAAGTAATCCAAATGCGGTTTGTCAGCCAGGCTGATCGCATTGCCTGGTCCGCTCTCCGCGATTCCGAATCCGTCCATGATCACCAAAAGTGCCGGTGTCTTCAATGCTGGTGCCTCCTTGAAAAACTTGCAAAACCAATGCAACGGGGGCGCTTCTTGGTGCACGCCCCCGATTGTCTACCTCTTCATGAGCTCCTTCGCCGACTTGACTATGTCGTGGAAGTCCTCCGCGTCGAGCGAGGCCCCTCCTATGAGCCCTCCGTCGACGTTTTCCAATGGAAGGATCTGATGGGCGTTGGATGGCTTGAGCGAGCCGCCGTACAGGATCCTGATGGCCTCCGCAACATCGCTGCCGAACATCTCGCGCACGAGGCCCCTGATAGCCGCGCAGACCGCATCGATCTTCTCCGGGATGGGCACCTCGCCGGTGCCGATTGCCCAGATCGGCTCGTAGGCGATGATCGACTTCGCAACGTCGGCGGCGGAAAGGCCGTCGAGCGCCGTGCGTATCTGCTCCGAGACGAAATCGAGCGTTGCGCCGGCTTTGTTGACCTCGAGGCTCTCGCCACAGCAGATGATCGGAACGATGCCATGCTCCAGCAGCAGCTTGACCTTGCGCGCGACCAGCTCGTCGCTCTCGCCGTTGTGCTGGCGACATTCGGAGTGGCCTACGATGCAGTAGCTGCACTCGAGATCCTTGAGCATCTCGACGCTGACCTGCCCTGTAGCGGCGGCGATGCCTTCGGGCATCTCCTCGTAGACGTTCTGCGCGCCGAGCTGGATGTCGGAGCGGTCGAAGCTGAATACGTTGGCCACGCCCTTGATGTAGGTGAATGGCGGGCAGAGGATGATGTCGATGTCAGGGTATTTCTTGTCACAGCAATCGGAGATGCGCTGGGCGAGCCGAACGGCGCTGGCCCAAGTGCAGTTCATCTTCCAATTGCCCGCTATGACGGCTTTGCGGCCCATTCCATACCCCCTCGACCTAACTCGAGACCGAACCCCGACGAATCAGGCGTTGAGCGCGACGATTGCGGGAAGTTCGCGCCCTTCGACCATCCTCATCGACGCACCGCCTCCGGTGGAGACGAACGTGACCTCGTCGGCAAGGCCGAACTTCGCGATTGCAGCGCCGCTGTCGCCACCTCCGACAACCGTTGTAGCTGCCTTGTTGGCGGCGAGCGCCTCGGCGACCTTACGGGTGCCGTTTTCGAACGGCTTCATCTCGAAGACGCCTTGCGGGCCGTTCCAGAAGACCGTCTTGCCCCCCATGATGACGCCCTTGAAGAGCTCGCAGCTGGCAGGGCCGATGTCGAGGCCCATCATGTCGGACGGAATCTCGTCATAGCCCCTGATGGCCACGGTTGCGCTCTCGGA
Source organism: Coriobacteriales bacterium (assembly GCA_017515355.1). Taxonomy (GTDB): domain Bacteria; phylum Actinomycetota; class Coriobacteriia; order Coriobacteriales; family CADBOM01; genus RGIG5709. The sequence continues at coordinate 206 of JAFWGD010000243.1, read as the reverse complement.
GAACTGGTCGGCGACGACGAAGTCTATGGGCAGCACGATGTCGACGCCCTTCTCAGCCGCCTTGGCGAGCATGGCACGCGCATCGTCGAGGCAATCCTCCTCGACGATCGATTTGCCGACGTCGTAGCCCTGAGCTGCGAGGAAGGTGAAGCACATGCCCCCGCCGACGAGCATCTTGTCGACGATGTTGATCAGGTTGTTGATGA
>JAFWGD010000242.1 GCA_017515355.1 Coriobacteriales bacterium | reverse complement strand
GATGTGATGGCGCTAGAGCACGGACTTGCCGTACTCCGCTCCCCTCTTGGTCAGGAAGATGTCGCCATAGGGCTCCTGATCGATTAGCCCGCTCTTCTTCAACACGGCGATGGCCTTGTTCACGCTCGGCTTCGAGACGCCCATATGGTTGGCAAGGTCAACCGAGCGCACCGGCTGGTTGCCATCGCCTGCAAGCATGACGATTGCCTCGAGATAATCCTCGTTGGATTGCGTGAGCTTCAATGTCTCGCTTCTTTCTAATCGCAGTGCCGGTCGATCGCCTCTCGCCCTTCTACGACAATATTAACCGAAGATGGTTCGATTGCTCCTTTGCATTGCTGAACTTTTCCACTTTTGAGATTGCAAGATGCGCATCCACAGCCGCAGGAAGGGACCTTGCCCTTGATCCTTCGCCAGATCATGCGCGCCCCGATCACCGCCGCTGCAGCTAGGATCGTTATGGCGATTGCATTCCCTATCATCTCATGCACCCATCATGCCAGCCCGCAGAGGCTTCCAACTTGGAACACGACAGTGGCTACTATCCATGCCACGCAGACGCTGTAGAGCGCTTGCAGAATGGCCCATTTCCATGAATTGCTCTCGCGCTTGAGCGTTGCGAACGCCGCGGCGCAAGGCATGTAGAGAAGCGTGAAGGTCATGAATGCGAAAGCCGAAAGCGGAGTGAACCCTACGCTGGCCAGCACTGCACCCGAGAGCGCGCCACCCTCCAGCGCTTCCTCCTCGCCAACCTTGAGAAGCACGCCGAGCGTTCCGACTACGGCTTCCTTGGCTGCGATACCGGTGAGAATCGCCACCGCCGCAACCCAGAATCCGAAGCCGCACGGCGCGAAGATCCATGCGATCGCCTCGCCCGCCACCGCCAGCATCGAATACTCGATATCGACCAGACCGAAACCTTCTGGCCCGAAACCGAAGCTTGAGAAGAACCATATGACCACGGACATCACGAAGATGATCGTTCCCGCGCGGCGCAGGTAATCCTTCATCGTCTGCCAAAGCGAGATGCCAACGGATTTGATTCTGGGAGCCCTGTATTTCGGAAGCTCGATGACCAGCGGAGTGATATCTCCCTTGAAGACGAGCTTCTTGAGGAGGAATCCGGTCAGGATAGCGACGACGATGCCAAGCACGTAGAGCAGCATGACCACGAGGTCGCCATTGCTTGGGAAGAACGCCGCAGCGAATACGAGGAGTATTGGAGCACGGGCTCCACAGGACATGAAGGGCACGAGGAAGAGCGTCAGCTTGCGGTCGTTCTCGTTTTCCATGGTGCGGCAGGCCATCATGGCCGGCACGCTGCATCCGAATCCCATGAGCATCGGGAGGAAGCTCTTGCCCGACAACCCGAATGTGCGCAACAGCCTGTCCATGATGAATGCGGCGCGCGACATGTAGCCCATGTCCTCGAGCAGCGTGAGGAACAGGAAGAGCACGAGTATCTGCGGCAGGAACGAGAGGACCGCGCCCACGCCTCCGAGGATGCCGTCGATGACGAGGCCGTACGACCAGCTGCCATCTATGAAGAGCGTGCCCAGCGCCCCGCCTAGCCAGCCGATGAAGGTCTCCGCGAGACCCTGCAGCCAGACGCCAGGGCTATCGATGCCGAGAAAGAGAAAGTTCTCCGAGAACGTGACGTGGAACATCGCGAACATCAGCAGCAGGAAGATGGGGATTCCGAAGACCGGATGGGTCATCACCTTATCGATCTTGTCCGAGCGCGTGCGCTCTCCGATCTGCTTGCCCTTGACGACGCTCGCCTTGACCACCTCGCCGATGAAAGCGTATCGCCTCTCGGCATTGCTCGTCTCCTGCTCGACGGTCAGGCTGTCTCCGGGCTCGGCCTGATAGGTCTTGGGACCCTTGTAGTGGTTGTGGTACTTGTACTCGGAAATGAGCGCGTTGGTGCGGCCCTTGGAGTCGGTATGGTGGTCGATGCGATGCTCCACTGGATCCTCGATGTCCTGGAATCCGTGGCCATGCTCGTCCTCGCCATCATGCACCTTGTGCTCGGCCTCGTTCTCGATCTCGGCGAGCAGCCCGCTCATGCCGACGACGCCCATGAGCTCGTGGACCCCCTCCGCCTTGGCGGCGGTAATCGGCACGACTGGAAGTCCGAGCATATCGGAGAGGGTATCGAAGTCGAACTTGTCGCCCTGCTTCTCCGCCTCGTCCATCATGTTGACGGCGACGACCATCGGGACGCCGAGCTCGGCAATCTGACACGTGAGGAAGAGGTTGCGCTCGATGTTGGTGGCCTCGACTATGTCGATGACCACATCGGGCTTCTCCTCGATGATGAATCTTCTGGATACGATCTCCTCGATCGAATAGGAGGACATCGAATAGATGCCTGGCAGATCCACGATTTCGGCATCGCCATATCTGCTGTGGAGCCTGCCGACCTTCTTCTCGACGGTGACTCCCGGCCAATTGCCAACATGCTGAGAAGTTCCAGTCAACTCGTTGAAGAGCGTAGTCTTGCCGCAATTCGGGTTGCCGATGAGCGCATAGGTCCTCATGCGTTCACGACCTCCATCTTCTCCGCAACCGACTTGCAGATGGCTAGCCGCGAGCCCTTGATATCTACTATCAGCCCGGCATAGCTGTTGGAGAGAACGGTGATGATCTCGCCGGAGACGAGACCGAGGCTGTCGAGACGCATCCTCTCCTTGCCGGTTTCGGAGTTCCCGACGATGACGTATGAGCTGTCCTTCTTGGCTTCGACGAGCTGCATTGAACCCCTAAAGTTAGCCTTTCCTTCTTTTAAAACTATAGGGCTATGCAGCCAATTTGGAATAGTTATTAGCGATTAACTTTTGCCATTTGTGCAAATGGCAGCCGAACGGCATCAGATTGCGCTGATACCCATGACGATGCCCTTCACCTCTCCAGCCACCGTGATGGAGCCAGTTGCGATGAATGGGGTCTCGCCAAGAAGCTCGATGGCGCTGGCAAGGTCCGGACAGACCTCGGGAACTACGCCGGTGACCTCGGTGACGATGGAGGCGAGCTCAGCGGGGGTATGCGACATGGGAGACTTCGAAGCCGAGACGACGACGCGGTCGAATAGCGGAACAAGAGTCCCGACGACTCCCCTTGCATCCTTGTCGGCAAGCACGCCCAGAAGCAGCGCCGGCCTTGATCCGGGAGCGAATCTGCTTTCGACCTCGGTGGCGAGGACGCCGGCAGATTGCGGGTTGTGCGCAGCGTCGATGAGGATGAGCGGCTCGGCGCGAAGCGTCTCGAACCTGCCAGGAATCTGCAGGTCCCCGAGCGCTTCGATCGTGAAGCCAATGGGGTCGTCGATCGACTTGCCGTAGATCTTGAGCATCTCGAGGAAGGCGGTAAGTGCAACTGCCGCATTGCGGCTCTGATAGTGCGGCATATGGGTGACAGCAGGCTCGAGCTTCTCGGCCAGCGCAGGATCGACATCCACGTAGGGAGACCCCACGGCCTCGGCCTGCTCTACGAAGATCTGCCTGCAGGTGAGCTCCTGAGCGAGGATGGCAACGCTGCCATCCTTGATTATCGCGGCCTTCTCACCCGCGATCGCCTCGACGGTATCGCCGAGGATCGCCGTGTGGTCCAGCGCGATGCCGGTGATGATGGCGACCTTGGGTCTGCAGACGCTCGTGGCGTCCCAGCGTCCGCCCATCCCGCACTCGAAGACGGCGATGTCGACCTGCTCTTCGGCGAAGAGCCAAAACGCGCCTACGGTGAGCAGCTCGAATTGCGTGGCGCCTTCGAAGCCGCACTCGTGTGCACTCTCATACGCCTTCTCCACGCATTTGCAGAATTGCTCATCGCTTACCACCTCGCCGTCGATCTCCATCCTCTCTGGGAATCTGACGAGCTCGGGAGAGGTGTAGAGCGCGACCTTGTAACCAGCCTCCTTGAGCAGCTTTGCGGTCATCCTGGCCGCAGAGGTCTTCCCATTGGTACCGGCGATCTGGATGCAGTCGTACTTGTGCTGCGGGTTGCCGAGCTTCTCGCACATGGCCTCGCAAGCTTCGAGCGATGGGTTGATCTTGGTATTGGTTTCGGACTCGAGGAGCTTCATGGTCTCTGCGAAGTTCATTGCGCACTTCCCTCTCTGGATGCTTGTTCCGACACTGGCTAGGATACCGCAAAAGCCATCACAGCGAACGCCAGTCGCTGATGGGCCATAGGACGCAAAGGCCCTGGGCGACGAGCGAATCGAGCGGCACCGCTCCGAACACTCGCGAATCCGACGAGTTGGTGCGATTGTCCCCCATCACCCAGATCTTGCCTTTCGGAACCTTGTACGGGAACGATATCTTGCTCGTGAGCTGGTAGGTGGGCTTGCCGAGCGTGTACTCGTCCTCCTCGAGCAGCTCACCATCGACGTAAACCTCTCCATCTATGAGATCGACCGTCTCCCCTCCCAAGGCTATGCAGCGTTTTACGAGGAAGCGATCGGGGTCTTCGGGATCGATGAAGATCACCACATCCCCTCTCTCAGGCTCTGAGAAGCGATATGAGAGCTTTTCGGCAAAAACCTTGTCTCCGACAAGGATCGTATCCTCCATGGACGCAGAGGGCACTACGTAAAGCGAGGCGACGAATATCCTGATGAGGATGCCGAGGGCGATTGCAGCGATGATCGTGATAGTCCACTCGAGGGCTATCTTTCCCCTGCTCTTCCTCTTGACGTGTATATGCCTGCCCTGATATGCCAATTCAGCCTCTAAGCGAAACGGTTCCACTAAGCGAATTGTCGGTCATCATCGCCTTTGCGTGCAAGCGTTTAGATATGAACGGCAAGCAAAAGCAAGGATCCCAGACGGTCGGGCCATCTGGGATCCGAGATCGCTTTTAGGCGTTGTGCCGATGCGCGGATCAGAGAGCGACGAAGAGCGGCACGAAGACCAGGCTGACGATGGTCATCAGCTTGATGAGGATGTTCATCGAGGGACCAGAGGTGTCCTTGAAGGGATCGCCGACGGTGTCGCCGACGACGGCTGCCTTGTGGGCATCGGAGCCCTTGCCGCCGTGATTGCCGGTCTCGATGTACTTCTTGGCGTTATCCCAAGCGCCACCTGCGTTCGCCATGTAGATGGCGAGCAGGAAGCCGGTGACGAGAGCGCCAGCGAGAAGGCCCGCGAGCACCTCGAGGCTGATGCAGCCTGCAATGATCGGGACGATGACGGCGATGAGGCCGGGAACGATCATCTCGCGAAGAGCCGCGTGGGTGGAGATCTGAACGCAGCGCTCGGGATCGGGATCGGCGGTTCCCTCGAGGAGGCCGGCGATCTCATGGAACTGACGGCGAACCTCGATGATCATCTTGTTGGCCGCGCGGGAGACCGCATTCATCGTGAGGGCTCCGAAGAGGAACGGGAGCATGCCGCCGACGAAGAGGCCGATGACCACCATCGGGTTGGTGAGCGAAAGATCGAGGGCACCGACGCCGAGGGTTGCCTCAGCGGTGACCTTGAAGGAGAAGAAGAGGGACAGCGCCGTGAGGCCTGCGGAACCGATCGCGAAGCCCTTGGCGATAGCTGCGGTGGTGTTTCCAACGGAGTCGAGCTTGTCGGTGCGGTTGCGAACCTCGTGCGGAAGCTCGGCCATCTCGGCGACGCCACCAGCATTGTCGGCAACGGGACCGTAGGCGTCGACGCCGACGGTGATAGCCGTGGTGGAGAGCATTCCGATGGCCGCGAGTGCGATTCCATAGATTCCGAAGGTAACGTTGGACCTGCCAACGGCCTGCATGCCGACGTTGTATGCGATGAAGATCGCAACGGCGACGATCAGGATCGGAGCGAGGGTGGAGAGCATTCCGTTTCCGATGCCGGAGATGATGTTCGTGGCATATCCGGTCTCGGAAGCCTCGGCGATCTTGCGAACCGGCTTGTAGTTGTCGGAGCAGAAGTACTCGGTGAACTTGCCGATGCCAAGACCTGCGATGAGGCCGACTACGACGGCGAGTGCGAGCCAGAGAGCCTGAACGTTGGAGGACTGCGAAGACCAGAGCCAGCAGATTCCGATTACGCAGAGGATCTCGATGGCCGCTGCGACGTAGGTGCCCTTGTCCAGAGCGCTGTGGAGCTTGTTCTCGTCGTTGGTGTTGACTGCGAAGATGCCGAGGATGGAAGCGATGATTCCGGTTGCAGCGATCAGCAGCGGAGTGAGGAGCGCCCAGGTGGCATCCGCGCCGACGAGGGTGGTGCCGAACATCGAGACGCCGAGGATCATCGGAGCGATGATCGAACCGCAGAAGGACTCGTAGAGGTCCGCGCCCATTCCGGCGACGTCGCCGACGTTGTCGCCGACGTTGTCAGCGATGACAGCGGGGTTGCGGGGGTCGTCCTCGGGGATTCCGGCCTCG
>JAFWGD010000241.1 GCA_017515355.1 Coriobacteriales bacterium | reverse complement strand
TCCAACGGAGTTGCCTGCTTCATCTGCATCTCTAGCTCTTGGGCTTCCATGATCACACCTCGCCTTTCTGGAACATGTCGATGAATCCGGTGTCGACATCGCCGGACTTGAAGGTCTCGTTTCCCATGATCGAATACTGGTAGTCGAGATTGGTCTTCACGCCGAGAATGACCATCTCGTCAAGCGCCTGACGCATCTTGGCTATGGCTTCCTGCCTGTTCGCTCCGTGGACGATGACCTTGGCGATGAGCGAGTCGTAATATGGGGAGATCTCGAAGCCATCGTAGGTGGATGTGTCGATTCGCACGCCGTTTCCGCCAGGGAAATGCGTCTGCGTGATGACTCCAGGGGAAGGAAGGAAGTTATTCTCGGGCTCCTCGGCGTTGATGCGGCACTCTATGGCATGGCCCGTCATCCTTATGTCTTCCTGAGTGAAGGAGAGCGGCTCGTCTGCAGCGACCCTGATCATCTCGCGCACGATATCGGTACGCGTGACCATTTCGGTGACGGGGTGCTCCACCTGGATGCGCGTATTCATCTCCATGAAGTAGAAGTTCTTGTCTTGGTCTACGAGGAACTCGACGGTTCCTGCAGATGTATATCCGACGACATTTGCAACTTGGATGGCAGCATCCATCATCTTCTGTCGAACCGAATCGTCGATGAATGCAGATGGGGACTCCTCGATCATCTTCTGATGGTTGCGCTGGATGGAGCAATCGCGCTCACCTAAGGAGACGACGTTCCCGAAGTTATCGGCGATGATCTGCACCTCGAGATGATGGGGATTGATGATCGCGCGCTCGAGGTACATAGTGTTGTCACCGAATGCATTGAGGCTTTCGCGTTGGGCGATGTTGAAGGTTTCGTTGAAGTCGCGCTCGCTCGTCGAAACGCGCATTCCCTTGCCACCTCCGCCCGAAGAAGCCTTGATCATGATCGGCCACCCGATCTCGCGAGCCATCGCAAGCGCCTCTTCGCTGGTGTGCACCGCATCCTTGCAGCCTGGAACTACAGGGATTCCGGCCTCCATCATCGTCCTTCGAGCCTGGCTCTTGTTGCCCATTCGATCGATGACCTCGGGGCTCGGGCCGATGAAGACGATTCCGTTGTCGCGGCACATCTTTGCGAATGCGGAATTCTCGGCAAGGAAGCCGTATCCCGGATGGATCGCCTCCGCCCCGCAGCCTTTTGCAGCTTGGATTATCGCCTGCGCGTTGAGGTAGCTGTCCCTTGCAGGACCTGGCCCGATGCAGATAGCCTCATCGGCTAAATAGGTATGAAGCGCATGCTTGTCTGCGGTCGAATATACCGCGACGGTCTTGATATCCATCGTAGAGCAGGCTCTGATGATGCGGCAAGCGATCTCGCCGCGATTCGCGATGAGAACCTTCTTGAACATGGCAAACCTCTTACTCTGCAGAAGGAACTATCCTGAACAGCGGCTGGTCGTACTCGACCTGGATGCCGTTGGCAGTGAAGACCTCGGCAACGGTGCCGGAAGCAGGCGCTACTATCTCGTTCATCATCTTCATCGCCTCGACGATGCACAGAGTCTGCCCTGCGAGCACCTCCTGGCCGATCTTGACGAAAGGCGGCTCGTCCGGGCTTGGCGCGACGTAGAAGATGCCCACGGTTGGGCTGCGAACGATGATGGTGTCGTTTGCCTCCTCCGGCGAGGGCTTCAGAGCAGGGGTTCCAAGACCCTGGTTGGAAGCGCTGCGCCCCTCGAGGAGCTCGCCGACGCGTTCCGCCATCATTGGGAGCATGTTCGGAGCGATGCTCGAAACCTTTCGCTCGAGCTCGATCTCGGACTCGCCATCCTTGATTCGAATCGCAGTCAGCCCGCCCTCATCCATGATCTCGATAAGTTCCCGGATCCTATCTTTGTCCATCTCTACTCCTTCGTCCTTATCCATTTGCGCTCAGTGTCCGCGCGAACGGATTGCTTGATTAGGAATGGCGTGAGGCGCCTGGCGGTCCTTCGAGGAGACACATCTCCCCTAGCGGGCCTTTTGATGTGCTTGGCCAACTTCGAATACTCCCTTGCCTCAGCGCGAATGAGGTCTTGCGCCTCATAGATCGAAATCGGCGTGAATCTCACTTTGGTGCCAGGGCGCGCCTGAACGAGCTTCGGAATGTCAACCGAGGCGATTGTCGCGATCTTCGCGTATCCACCTGTGGTCTGCCTGTCCGAGAGCATGATGATCGGCTTGCCGTCAGAGGGTATCTGGATGGCTCCGAAGACTATTCCATCCGAGATGATGTCAGAGCCGCCAACGGTCTCGACCTTGGGCCCTGCAAGACGATAGCCCATTCGATCGGAATGCGCAGTGGTCTCGAACTCTTCGCCAAGGAATGTCTCGATTCCCTTTGCGGTGAACATCTGATCTTGCGGTCCCAAGATGACGCGCAGGTCGATTTTCCCATCTTTCTGCGGGAACTCGGCATCTGCATCGATTGTATGCGAAGCCAGGTTCGCGATGTAATCTACGGTGTGCGTAACGAATGGGATGTAGTCCCCGTTCTCCAGTGCGCGACCCTGATATCCTCCGATCTCGCACTTGAGGTTGGTCGACCTGCTTCCCATGACCTCAGGCACCCTAACTCCTCCACCAGCAACGGCAAGATATCCGAACATGCCGCTTCTTGCCGCATCAAGCTGCAAGATATCCCCTCTGCGGATGCGGATGGCCTTGTACATGCCAACGTGCTTTCCATTGATGACAGGCGAAAAATCTCCGCCAGTGATGGCGATGATGGTATCGGTTGTGAAGCGCAGCGTCGGACCTGCGAGGACGAACTCCAAGACGGGGTCTTCGGATCCGTTCTCGACGAGCAGGTTCGCGAGACGATAGGCGCGCTTGTCCATGACGCCGCTTGGCGAGAATCCGCTATCCATGTAGCCGAACCTGCCTCTATCCTGCACGGTGGTGCACATGCCTGCCTTCTGCACGGTGAAGCCCATCTAGACCCCCTCCGTCAGGAAAGTGCACTCGTATGTGCCATCGGCTACCTCGGCCTCGATGCGCGCATACTCCTCCGCTGAAATCGGAACGAACCTGATGAAATCGCCGGCCTTGTACAGGATCGGCTTCTCCCGATCGGGATCGTATGGACGCACTGGGGAGTTTCCGATGATCCTCCAACCAGCAGGGGAAGCGAGCGGATAGATGCCCGTCTGCGCCCCACCGATGCCAACGGCACCGGGCTCGACGCGAGTGCGAGGCGCCTCCAAGCGCGGAGAATGGATTCGCGAATCGAGTCCTCCGAGGTACGCGAAGCCAGGCAGGAATCCAAGCATGTCGATAAGGTAATCACGCCCGCAGTGGATCGCTATTACCTCCTCGACCGAAAGGCCCGCATGCTCCGCGACGAAATCGATATCGGGCCCGTACTCTCCCCCATAGCAGACAGGGATCTCTACGATGTGCTTGATCTTGAGATCGACTTCGTTGATGTTCAGCAGCGAAGCGTTGAGCCGTTGGCAGATCTGGTCATAGTCGATCGCGAGAGGATCGTAGTTGATCAGCAGGGCGCAGAATGTCGGAATGACATCGATGATTCCCGGAATCGCCAGCTTGCCGAGGCTCTCTGCCGCCAAACGTATCGATGAGCTGGTCTTCTCGGAGATGACCTGCTCGAATTCAAGGCAAACAGCGGAATCGCCTGCGATCTTAATCGTATACTCCACTGTCCACCTCCCTTGCAAGCGCCCTTATCACTGAGAATAGGCTGTACTTCCCTACAATCAGGTTTGCATCAAATTGAAAGTAATTGCCGAAAAATAGAATATTCTTATGAGATTTTAACTGTTATTAACATTTCTTGGAACACTAATGCCTATTATCGTAACTGCCCGAGGCTTCTTCAGAGCTTGATTGGCAAATGATGGCAGCATGATCGAAAGGATGGGCATATGAGCACGCGCGTTGGAATTATGGGCTACGGCAACCTGGGCAAAGGCGTCGAGCTTGCTATCAGGCAAAACGGCGATATGGAGCTTGTAGGGGTCTTCACGCGCCGCGACCCGTCGTCTGTGAATATCTGCACTGAGGGCGTTCCGGTTCTCAACGCTTCTGCACTAGAGGATGGCAGCGCCCCTGAAATCGACGTTCTGATCCTCTGTGGAGGCTCTGCGACCGATCTCCCCGAGATGACCCCGAAGTACGCAGCACTCTACAACGTGATCGACAGCTTCGATACCCATGCGAAGATCCCCGAGCACTTTGCAGCGGTAGATGCAGCTGCGAAGGCTGCAGGCACGACCGCTTTGATCTCAGCTGGTTGGGACCCGGGCCTCTTCTCGCTGAATAGGCTCTTCGGAAACTGCTTCCTGCCAGAAGGCAGCGACTACACCTTCTGGGGAAAGGGGATCAGCCAGGGTCACTCCGATGCAATCAGGCGAATCGAGGGAGTTGCCGATGCAAAGCAGTACACGATTCCGATTGAAAGCGCGCTAGAAGCGGTCCGCAGTGGCGAGAATCCTGAGCTCACCACGCGCGAGAAGCACACGCGCGAGTGCTTCGTCGTCCTCGAGGAGGGCGCTGATGCTGCCAAGGTGGCCGAAGAGATCATCACGATGCCCAACTACTTCGACGCATACGACACCACCGTCAACTTCATAAGCCAAGAGGAACTTGACGCAGAGCACAGCGCGATGCCACATGGCGGGTTCGTTCTCAGGAGCGGGAAGACCGCAGGAGATAAGAACTGCATCATCGAGTACTCGCTCAAGCTCAACTCCAATCCCGAGTTCACCGCCAGCGTCCTCGTTGCCTACGCTAGGGCGATTGCGAGGCTCAACGCCGAGGGAAGCTTCGGGGCCAAATCGGTATTCGATGTCGCACCGGCCTACCTCTCCCCCTTCGACGACGACTATCTCAGAGCTCACATGCTCTAGGGAAAGCCAAATCCCAAATTAACAAGGTGCGCTGCGGGGAGATCGCGGCGCACCTTTTATTTGCACTGAGTTTCCAAAAGGTTAGAATCTACCTGTGTTTAAAACTGCGTTGAAGGAGTGGCATGGCTGGCTTCGATTACGAATCACTGATCACCGACATCCCAGATTATCCCTCAGAGGGCGTAGTCTTCAAGGACATCACGACGCTTCTCAAGGATGGCGAGGGCTTCCACAGCATGGTCGACGAGATCGCTGCTGAATTCGAGGGACGCGGAATCACCAAGGTCGTAGGCGCCGAGGCGCGCGGGTTCATGGTCGGTGCACCTGTCGCCTATAGGCTTGGAGCCGGCTTCGTGCCCGCGAGAAAGCTCGGAAAGCTCCCCCGTGCGACTATCAGCGAGTCATATTCGCTTGAATACGGAAGCGATGCCCTGGAGATTCACGAAGATGCACTCGATGAGAACGATGTCGTCCTGCTGGTGGACGACCTCGTGGCAACCGGCGGCACCTGCGTTGCACAGATCCATATGGTGGAGAGGATGGGGGCCAAACTCGAGGGCTTGGCGTTCCTGATGGAACTGGAATTCCTGCACCCGCGCGAGTTCATAGCGAAGGCAACCGATGCCGAGGTGTTCTCTGTCGTTAAGGTTGCCGGCGAATAGCGGCTAAAGCGGCCTAGCGCCTACTCCAAGATCCATTTCCCGAAGACCTTATTGGCCAAGTCATCGAGCTTGGCCTTGGAAAACGATGAATCGAAGCGCTTCCGAATGGTGTGCTCCTTCGCCAGGGTCTCGGTGTAATCGGAAAGCTTGTAGACGATAACCTTGTTGGTGAAGTTCGCAGTATGGACGTTGTGCGTCACGAGAGGAATCACGCCCGTGCTCTTCTCATCGATGTGAACGCCTGTGAAGTCCTTGACGATCTTGACCTTGGCCATGCCTCCGAGCACTTCGGGCAGCTCCTCCTGGTTGCTGGCGAAGTTTCCCAGCGAGTAATAGCAAAGCGCCCTGTTTCCATTCTCGGACTCTATCCACTCGATGTTCTCGCAAATATGCGGATGCGTGCCAATGATGAGATCGGCGCCTGCCTG
>JAFWGD010000240.1 GCA_017515355.1 Coriobacteriales bacterium | reverse complement strand
GCGCTCTCCCGAAGACCATCGAGGAAGGTCGAGTAGGCTGCCTCCTGGCGCTCATACAGCAACGCCTCGTAGATCTCCTGGTAGAGCTCTTCTGGAATCGCATTAACTGGGATCTTGTCGCCGGTCTTGTAGTTGAACACATCGGTGCAGAGGATGATGTGGTATCCGAACTCGCTCTCGACGAGATCGCTGGTCATCTCGCCCTTCTTAAGGCCATCGAGGGCATTCTGGTAGGGTTCGACGAACGTCGTCAGGCAATCCCAGCCAACATCCCCGCCCTTGGCGGCAGACCCGCTGTCGGTAGAGTACTTCTTGGCCATCTCCGCGAAATCCGCGCCGTTCTCGAGTTCCTTGAGCACGCTGAGCGCGGTCTCCCTATCGCTCTTGTCGAAGAGTATGTGCGAGGACTTCCGTCCGTTGTAGTTGCTGGCATACTCCGACATGCGCGCTGCAACCTCCGAGTCGCTCGGACGGTCGAACTCGAGCAGATTCTGCTTGATTGCAGTCTCCAGAAGGTAGTCGTGATAGGACTGGCGGAACGTCTCCTCTGTGAATCCGCTCATTGCCAGCGCATCTTGGAAGGCCGAGTCCGATTCGTATTGCTCCTTGATGCCATTGACATAGGAATCTACCTCGCTGTCATCTACGGACAGGCCATTCTCCTCAGCGCATTTCTCGACGATGATGCGGTCGGCGAACATGCCGATGGCATCCTCGCGCAGATCTGCGGCGGTGATGCCGGAGGCCTTGAGATACTCTGCCCACTGGACATCGTCCTCCAATCCATAGAAGCTGCGCATCTGGGTGATGTAGTCGGAGACATCGCTCTCGTAGATCGGCTCGCCGTTGACTGTTGCCGCGACGCTCTTGTCTGCGCATGCGCCCAGCGCGAAGCAGCTGGCAAGCGATGCAAGGGCGATGGCTCCGCACACCAGAAGCCTCTTGATCCTCGCGTTCAATCCTTCGGGCATCGCCACTCCTATTCCCTCTCGAGAAGGTACGGCTTGGGGTTGCACGTCTCGTAGAACTCGCATTCCAGGCAATCGCGAAGGAACGACGGCTCGATGCTCTCCCAGTCGATCTCGACGAACCCGACGCGCTCGTAGAAACCGTTCGATGTTCCATTCGACACGAGCTTGAGCTCTCCATACTTGTCCAGGGCCTTCTTGATGAGCGCCTTGCCCACGCCGTGCATCCTCCAGTTCTCGAAGACCGCGATCGGCGCCACATGCGGGCCCTTTTCGGTTTCCTCTACACGGATGTAGCCCACAGGGACGTCTTCCCTGTTCACTGCGCACATTCCACCGGTGATGAAGTCGGCAGGGATCATAACGTCTTCGTTCTGGACCATCATCAGCAGATATGGCATGTCCTTCTTGAGGGTCGGCCTGATTCTGAAGAGATTCTTCTTCGCCATGCTCTCGTCCAATCAGTTCATAAGAGGCGGGAGGTAGATCTTGTCGCGCGACTGCGGAATGGCCTTCTTGGAGAGCTCTTCTAGCCCCTTGATCAGCTGGGGCATCAGCTCGACCGGGATTCCCATGAACATGCAGTCGTCGCTGACATCGGAGCTTGCACGGCAGCCGTAGCATCCAAATGAGATGTTGAGCTCGCGCGATACATATGGGATTAGCGTGGTCTCGACGCACTGGGCATTGTATCCGGAAGCGTGGAAGTCGAAGCGATGGCCCGTGTAATACGAGGCGGCCATGCAAAGCCACATGATCTGCTCGGGCAACGCGACCACGGCGATTACGCTGGGATCGCAGGGCGCATCGTCGAGCGGGAAGACCACCGTGGCATCGATCGAGCGAGGCTCGAGGCATGGGCGCTCGGAAACCATCCTCTGCGCCGCCTCGACCGAATCCAGCTTATGGAAAAGGATGTAGAGCTCACCGGAAGCCAGCTTTGCGGGCATCGGCGTGAGGCCGAGGATGGAGGTGCCGTCAGGACACGCATGCCTGTTTGCGGGCATCATGAGCTTCCTGCCCCTGCGCGCAGCCATGAGCGACTGGCAGTACCTGAGCCTCTCGTTGGGAATCGGCACATCGGGAACAGGCTCGCCAGCTGCAAGGAGCTTTATTCCCACGGGATGCCAGCGAAGCCCGAGGACGTCTTTCATCGTCTTCGCCCAGCCTGCGTACTCGGCGACCTTCTCGGCAGCCAGCGGTTCGGCCTTCTCGCGACCTGCAAGCATGTTGCTGTCTGCTGACCCTTCGATGCGCAGCGCCTTCTGCGGGCACTGGCCGGTGCAGGTCTCGCAGCCCCAGCAGCGCTCGATGTGGGTGGCGACGGGGCGTCTCTTCCCCTCCCCCATGTTCCACATCTCATAGACCTCGACGGGGCAAAACGCCTCGCAAAGGCCGCAACCGATGCATTTCTGCTCATCGACGTAGACCCTGTACGCCACCTTGCCGAGATTGTCGTTGATCGCGTTTCCCCTTATGTCGTTCATTTGGTTTCCAATCTCTGC
>JAFWGD010000239.1 GCA_017515355.1 Coriobacteriales bacterium | reverse complement strand
CGTGCTGATCGTCATCGCGTTCGGCGTGACCCTCTGGACGGGAGGAGTCCTGCCATGGTGATGATCAAATACATCGCAGCGCTCGCCTTCATCGTGCTCGGCCCCTTCATCGGCGCGATCCTGCAGGGCATCGACCGCAAGATCACCGCTCGCATGCAGGGCAGGGTAGGGCCTCCGATCCTTCAGCCGATCTACGACGTCAAGAAGCTCTTCGCCAAGGAGGACGTCACGGTCAACGGGGTGATGGACTTCTACATCATCCTCGCCCTCTTCTTCGCGGTCTTCGCTGGCGTGATATTCTTCATGGGAGGCAACCTGCTGCTGGCGATCTTCGTGCTGACGCTCTCGACGCTGTTCGTCATCGTCGCTGCGTACAGCGCCCGCTCGCCCTACTCCGACCTCGGAGCGGAGCGCGAGGCCCTGCAGGTCATGTGCTATGAGCCGTTCATGGTGCTGATGCCCGTTGCGATGTTCCTCGTATACGGCTCCTTCGACGTTGCCACCACTGTGGACATCGCGATGCCGCTCATCGTCTACCTGCCGCTGATCTTCATCTCGCTGATCTTCATCCTGACGATCAAGCTGCGCAAGTCGCCCTTCGACCTCTCCACCTCGCACCATGCGCATCAGGAGCTGGTCAAGGGAATGACGACCGAGATGAGCGGGAAGACCTTCGCGGCCTTCGAGATCATGGAGTGGTACGAGACCGTCCTCTTCCTCGGCCTCATCGGCATGTTCTTCGTCAGCAGCGCATGGTGGTCGTGGCTCGTCGCAATCGGCGCGATCATCGTCTGCTACCTGCTGGAGATCATCATCGACAACAACTTCGCTCGCGTTAAATGGCAGACGACCCTGAAGTGGTCCTGGGCGATTACCGTGCTGCTCTTCGTTGTCAACATCGCGATCCTGAGTCTTTTCTAGGAGGAGGTGCGAATGTCCGATACGTCCAAATCACCGTGGATCATCCACTACGATGGGTCGAGCTGCAATGGCTGCGATATCGAGGTGCTCGCATGCCTCACCCCGATGTACGACGTCGAGCGCTTCGGCGTCATCAATACGGGCAATCCCAAGCATGCTGATGTCTTCCTGATCACAGGGGCGGTCAACGAGCGCAACATCGGCGTCGTCAAGCAGATCTATTCGCAGATGCTCGAGCCGAAGGTCGTCGTGGCCTGCGGTGCGTGCGCCTGCTCTGGCGGCATCTTCCATGATTGCTACAACGTGATCGGCGGAGTCGACAAGGCCATTCCCGTCGACGCCTACGTGCCTGGTTGCGCGGTGCGCCCCGAGGCGCTCATCGACGCCGTGGTCGCGGGTCTTGGGATCTTGGAGGAGAAGCGCGCTGCGCTCGAGCTCGCCGGCAGCTACGAGCCCAAGGAGCGCACGAGCCCATCCGAGCAAGAGCAGCTCGAGGCTGCTGACCCCCAGCCGCTGCTGGAGGAGCCTGCCGAGATCGAGGCGCAGGCCGATATCGACGTCAATGCCGATGAGGAACCAGGTGAGTGACGTGGAGAAGATACCCCAGGTTTTCATCGAGATTTCGCTCGAGGAGATGCATTCTCGCGTCGCCGAGCACATCGAGGACGGTTGGAGATTCCTCCAACTCTGCGCGACGACCATCGAGAGCGGCATCGAGCTCGTCTATACGCTCGGACGCGGCCCCGAGGTCGAGAGCCTCGTGATCAACATCGCAAATGGCGATATCGTCCCATCCATCACCGACCTCGCTCCTGCGGCGTTCTTCTTCGAGAATGAGACCAAGGAGCTCTTCGGCGTCAACTTCAAGGGTATCGCGATCGACTTCGGCGGGAACTTCTACAAGCTTTCCGAGCCGTTCCCGATGAATCCCGATGGCTTCTACGTGGAGATTCCGGCGGATGAGCCAGAGGATGAGGCCGAGGCAGAGATCGAAGCCGAGCTCGAATCAGAGCCTGAGACTGAGCCGGAAGGGGAGCCGGAGCCCCAGCCCGAGGAAGAGTCCCAGCCAGAGGACGGAGGTGAGGCAGATGAGTGAGAGAACCGTAATCCCATTCGGTCCGCAGCATCCCGTACTGCCCGAGCCGATCCACCTCGACCTCGTCATGGAGGACGAGCGCGTCGTTCAGGCTATCCCGCAGCTCGGATTCATCCATCGCGGCCTTGAGCGCCTTGTCAAGACGCGCGACTACATGCACTTCGTCTACGTCACCGAGCGCATCTGCGGCATCTGCAGCTTCGGGCACAGCTACGGCTATTCGCAGACGAT
>JAFWGD010000238.1 GCA_017515355.1 Coriobacteriales bacterium | reverse complement strand
GCATAGCCCGGGTTGATCTCGAAGCCGTTGCGGACGAGCAGGTTGGTGCCGGGCTTGTCGATGTTGCCGCAGACGCTCATCAGGTTGGAGACCGTCTGGCAGAGCTGGATCGAGTTGACCTGGGTGTCGAATGCGAGGCCCCAGTGGATGGCGCCGCGCTCGGCGTTCGCATAGAGGCGAGCGGCAGCTGCGATCTCCTCGGCCGGAACGCCGGTGATCTCGGCTGCCCACTCGGGGGTGAACTGCGCTACGTGCTCGGCGAGCTGATCGTAGTAAGCGCACCAGTACTCGATGAACTCCTTATCCTGGAGCTCCTCGGTGGTGATGACGTTGAGCCATGCGAGGGCGAGGGGAAGGTCGGTGGCAGGACGGATGTTGAGCCAGTAGTTGGCGCGTGCGCCCCACCAGGTGAGCTGCGGGTCGACGGAGATGATCTCGGAACCCATCTGATAGCAGACGTTGAGCCAGTGGCCCAGATAACCGTCGGCGTTGGACTTCAGCGGCTCGGAGCCCCAGATGACGATGACGTCGGGGCGCTCCCACTCGGGGTTGTTGTAGCGGTCCTCATGGCCTTCGGACGCGTCGACGATCGGGAAGTCGCCGATTCCAGCTGCGGTTCCGCAGGTGCGGGGGAGGTAGCAGGAATAGCCGGAGAATCCGATTGCGCCGATGTTGGGGGTGCCGAGGCAGGCACCGCCGAGGAAGGGAACCCAAGAGGAGATGTTGCGGCCGGTTCCGTGGTTCACGAAGATCGACTCGCGGCCGAAGCCCTTCTCGTCGAGCTCGGTGTGGATCCAGTTCGCGATCTCATCGAGAGCCTCGTCCCAGCTGATGCGCTCCCACTTGTTCTCGCCGCGCTTGCCGGCACGACGGAGCGGGTACTTCGGGCGCAGCTCGTAGTTGACTGCCTCTACGAGGTTGAGGCAACGCATGCAAAGGCGGCCGTTTGCGCAAGGATCGAGCGGGTCTCCCTCGATCTTGCAGAGCTTGTCATCCTTGACATACATGAGAACGCCGCAAGAATCGTGGCATCCAGGCGCGGAATAGGTGTAGGTACGGGTTACGGTGTAGCCGTCTTCCTCCCACTGCCATTCGCCCTCGTGGTAAGCCTTGCGGTCGATGCTGTCAAGGAACTCCTGATAGTTGAACAACATAGTCCGTTTTCTCCTCTCTTTTCTCCCATGAGCACCGTCATGTCGCAGAAAATCCAAAGCACGCTTTCCGTGCGTAGATACAATGCCCACAAATACAAGATTATTGCACAAGGAAGGCGCTATATCGAGATGACATCGGTATGAATCGAGCATTATTCGAACTATTTATCTAACTTGTTCGGCGAATAGCGGACAATCGCTCGGCTATCGGGTCGGATGATGCGTTTTCATCATTCAATCCCTACATGCTTTTGCGCTGAAAACCGTGATTTCGCTGCTGAAATCCGCTATGCACGCAGCTCGTTTCTGCCATAGAAAAACGCCGATATGTCAACCGAATTCTCTACATGGCGCATACCGGGGCGCATAATGGCGCGCCCAACTTGCCGCTCATAGCAACTTTAGCCAAAGCACACCGGAGGTGCCGTTGACCTCAGCCTATAGCCAAAATAAAATTAGTACCGCATGTGGCCTGTTGGCCTATTGCAACAAGGGAATTGCTCAACTGGGAATCAGTGAGTTTTGCAAGTAACCAAGAAGGGAATGGGTAAGTATGGCCGATTACAAGGAGTTCCTTGCCAAGATCGACCGCAAGGCGTATCACGACGGCGAGTGGCAATGGCAAGAGGGTGAATTTACCGTTACCCGCACTACGCATTGGTCGCCTCCGGGCTGCCACATGGGTTGCGGCGTTCTTCTGTTCACCAAGAATGGAAAGCTAGTGAAGGTCGAGGGCGACCCCCTGAACAGCGTTGCGAACGGCAAGCTCTGTGTGCGCTGTCTGAACATGCCCGAGGCAGTCAACCATCCCGACCGCCTCAAGTACCCGCTCCGTCGTGCAGGCGAGCGCGGAGAGAACAAGTGGGAGCGCATCAGCTGGGATGAGGCCTACGACGAGATCACCGAGAAGGTCCTCAAGATCAAGGAGGAGTACGGCTCGCAGGCCATCACCGTCGTTCACGGAACCGGCCGCAACATCGGTTGGCAGGTACCCTACTTCGCAAGCGCCTGCATGGAGACCCCGAACGTCTCGACCTTCGGATTCACCGGATTCGCATGCTATCTGCCCCGTATGATCGGCACCTCCGCCAAGTACGGCGACATGATCGTCTCCGATGCCTCGCAGGCTCACTGGGATCGTTACGCCAACCCCGAGTGGCGCGTTCCCGGCGTCCTTCTGATCTGGGGCAACGAGCCCATCAAGTCCAACGCAGACGGCTTCCTCGGTCACTGGCTAGTCCAGTGCGTCCAGATGGGCTCGAAGATCATATCCGTCGACCCGCGTCTCACCTGGTGGGGAGCTCGCGCAGCATATTGGCTGCCCATCCGCCCTGGCACCGACGCCGCTCTCGCAATGGCGATGCTCCAGGTCATCATCGAGGAGGACCTCTACGACCACGAGTTCGTCGAGTACTGGACCTTCGGCTTCGAGCAGATGGCCGAGCGCGTCGCTGACAAGACTCCCGAGTGGGCTGCCGAGATCTGCATGATCGATCCCGAGCCGATTCGCGGCGCTGCCCGCCTGATCGCAACCGCCAGCAGCTGCTGCTGCCAGTGGGGCCTCGCATTCGAGCAGCAGATCGCTGCACTCGGCGTCACCGAGACGGTTTGCGACATCATGGCCATCACCGGCAACATCGACAACCCCGGCGGCAACCTCCAGATCCGCTGCGCATTCCTCATCGAGAAGCGCTACGGCCTCGGCGACGAGCTCATCGACCCCGATGTCTACGCCAAGAAGCTCATCACCCCCACCTCCGGAATCAACGAGTCCAACATCGTCTCCTGCGCGGACAGCGATTCGATCCTGCGCGCCATCGAGACCGGCGAGCCCTACATGATCCAGATGTTCTGGATCCAGAGCTCCAATGCGCTGGCATGCGCATCCATGGACTCCGCGCGCACCCGCAAGGCGCTCATGAACGTCCCGTTCATCGTAGTCGCCGATCCCTTCATGACCCCAACCGCGGTCGCACTGGCCGACATCGTCCTGCCCGTCGCCATGAGCTGCGAGCGCAACAGCTGCCGCACCTGGTGGACCCCGGTCCGCACGATGGTCAAGGTCACGAGCTACTACGAGGCTCGCTCCGACGAGCAGATCTGCCTCGATCTCGGCAAGCGCATCAAGCCCGAGAACTGGCCGTGGGCCGACGACAAGGAATGGTGCACCTGGTACCTCACCGATCAGCTCGCCCCAGGCGGAACGCTCTACCATCACACCTGGCAGGAGACCGTCGAGAATCCCTCGAACGACTTCGAGGAGGCCTACGGCGAGAGCTGCAACGGCACCGCATACTGGGAGTGGGCAGGCACCTACAAGAAGTACGAGAAGGGTCTCCTCCGCCCCGATGGCCAGATGGGCTTCAACACCCCCACCGGCCGCATCGAGCTCTGGTCGTTCGGTTACGACCACTGGGGAGTCGATCCTCTGCCTTACCACATCGAGCCGCCTGAGAGCCCGCTCTCGACGCCCGAGACCTACAAGGAGTTCCCGATCATCCTCTCCGGCGGTGGCCGCTCGTTCGAGTTCTTCCACAGCGAGCATCGTCAGCAGCCCACCATGCGCGATCTCCATCCTTGGCCGATCGTCATGGTCAATCCCGAGGATTGCGAGAAGTACGGCGTCCACGATGGCCAGTGGATCTGGGTTGAGAACAGCCGCGGCGCAAGGTTCAAGCAGAAGGTGAAGAGGACCATCGAGGTTCGCCCGGGATTCATCCATGCAGAGCATGGCTGGTGGTTCCCCGAGCAGGAGGCTGCAGAGCCCAACTTCTTCGGTTGCTACGACTCCAACCTCAACAACATGACCGAGGCCTATCGCACCGGCCAGGGCGGCATCGGCAGCGCTATCAAATCGATGCTCTGCAAGATCTACCCGGTCAGGGATGGCGACGTCATGCCGCACGATGTCATCGCCGAGAAGGGCGACTTCGCCAAGTACGTTCCCGGTGAGCCCTACAAGCCGATCGAAGAGCCCGTCGTTACGGTAATGATCTAAGGAGGAGCAAGATGAAAGGCAT
>JAFWGD010000237.1 GCA_017515355.1 Coriobacteriales bacterium | reverse complement strand
TCAATGTTGCGCGCAAGGGCAAGATCGATGCAGAGGCGGCGCTGCTCGATTCATGTGGCAAGTTCCGCGATCGCTGGCGCGCGATGGAGCGATACGCCCGCGACGAGAAGGTCGACCTCTCGACGTGCGGAATCGAAGTTCTCGAAGCATACTGGCAAAGGGCGAAGCGCTCCGACGCCTAGCATTCGCAGCCATTTCCAACATCGGGCGATTAAAAGGACTGCACATGCGTTGCAGCCGTATATAATCGTATTCAGACATCATTAAGGGGGCAGGCAAGCACATTGGCGCAGATCTCATTCGAGCAATTCCTCACGGACAACTCCGATATCGTAAACGAGTACCTTAGCGGCTGGTTCAGCGGACCCGAGCAAGCCGATATCCAGCGATATCTCTACGAGCCGCTCGAGAGCTTCAGCTCCAATGCAGGCAAGCGCCACCGTCCCCTGATCTGCATGCTAGCGTGCAAGGCGTTGGGCGGGGAGTTCATCGACGCCCTGATCCCAGCCTGTGCCATCGAGAACTTCCACACCGCAGCGCTCCTTCACGACGATATCGCCGATCGCTCCAGCTTGCGCCGCGGCGAGCCCTGCATGTACATAACCGAGGGTCTCGGCCTTGCGATCAACGCAGGAGATATGGCGCTCTCATCGGTGGTCTCGTGCGTTCTGAGCGATGGGAAGCTGTCCGATTCGGCCAAGATCAAGGTTCTCGAGGAGCTCGTGATCATGGACGATATGACGATCGAGGGCCAGGCGCTCGACATCGGTTGGGCGCGCGACCACCGCTTCGACATCTCGATCGACGAGTACCTTCTGATGGCCACTCGCAAGACCGCCTACTACTCGGGTGGAACCCCGCTGGCCGTTGGCGCGATCGTAGCCGGGGCAACCGACGAGCAGATCGAGGCGATGCGCGAGTACGGAATCTCGACCGGATTGGCGTTCCAGATCCAGGACGACCTGCTCAACCTCATCGGCGACGAGAGCGTGGTCGGCAAGGATCGCTACGGCGACATCGTCGAGGGCAAGCGCACCTATGCGGCCGTCTACGCAATCACGCACTCGAAGGATGCCGAAGAGCTCATCGAGATCATCGACAAGCCCGAGAACACCCAAGCCGAGTGCGAGCGCGCCGTCGAGATCATGCTGGAGTGCGGTGCGATCGACAACGCGCGCTCCTATGCGGTCGAGCTCGTCGACAAGGCAAAGGCCGAGCTCGAAGGCGCGATTCCGAACAGCGAGTCGAAGGATCTGCTGCTCGATATGGCGGACTACTTCATCAACAGGATGCTCTAGCATCGCTGGAGGCACTATCGGCACCAACTGGCGCCGACTTTGGAGAGACGATGGAAAACATTGGGATCAACGATAGGGGAGCTGCGGTAGAGGACGTCCAGAGGCGCCTTGCCAAGCTGGGCTTCGACCTTGGCGAGGCCGGTGTCGACGGCATCTTCTCCACGAAGACAGCGGAGGCGGTCAGGGAGTTCCGGCTCAACGCCGGGTTGCCCGAAGGCGATTTCATCGACTCGCTTGCATGGGCGACGCTAGTCGACGCGACATTCTCCCTCGGCGATCGCATCCTCTATCTCCACATGCCCTACTTCCACGGCAACGACGTCAGGAGCCTCCAGCAGATACTGCTCGCCCTTGGTTTCAGCTGCGGGCCTGCAGACGCAATCTTCGGCGCTCGCACGGAGAAGGCCGTCAGGGAGTTCCAAATGAACATGGGCATCGACTCCGACGGAATTGTCGGGCCAGCCACCTCGAAGGCCCTGCTGAGGCTCCATCACGCCTGGGCCGGCAAGGATCCGGTTCCCGATGGCGTGACCTTCTGGGGCTTCTCGCGCGCCGCAGTGGTGCTCGAGCAGACCCCTATCTGCTTCTACGGAACCGACGAGAAGACGCGCAGGATGGCCTTGGCGATCTCGAATCTCGCGCTCGCCACCACCGCGTCCTCCAAGGTCGTCAGTGCGCAGACGCTCTCCGGGGTGCCAGATCCCGAGATGGTATTCATAGAGCTCAGCACCGGCAAGATCTCCTACGACAGCCTTATCCCGCTCGTGGTGTTCAGCGACTTCGATTCGCTCGTCAAGCGCTTCGCAACCGCGCTCTCGAGCCTGCGCGCCTCGCTTCGTAGGATCGCGATAAAGGTCGACATGGACAACAAGGCGTTGGTTCCCAAGGAGTACTCGCCGGCAGACTATTCCGATGGAGACGACCAGGCTCTCATACAGCATTTCGCCGTCCTCATCCTCGACGCGGTCTGCAGGGCCTTTTCCCTCTAGAGTGCGCGACCTGCGCAAAGAACCCATATTCCAACGAGCATCCGTCGATGTGGACTTTCTGTGCATTTTTTGCCGAAAATACGCGAAAAGGTGCATTTTACGTGGAGAAACGGCGTTTTTCC
>JAFWGD010000022.1 GCA_017515355.1 Coriobacteriales bacterium | reverse complement strand
CATCACGCCGTCGTTGGCGAATGCTGCCGCGATCATCGCCATCTGTATGACCGTCGCCTGCGGTCCGGCGGGGCTCGGATGCTCGCCAACGGGCTGGCCGACGGCTGCCCAGGCGTTCTCCCACTTGGTCATCTCGTTCGGGTCCGGCATCAGCGATTTCGTCATCGAGAAATCGGTTTCGAACGTGGCGTCGAAGCCGAACGAATCAGCGGCTTGGACGAGCCTTTGCGCACCGAGCTGGTCGCCGATCTGGGCGAATGCTACGTTGCTCGAGAGGGCGAGAGCCTGCTCGACCGTGATGTTGCCGAGGTTCTTCTTGCCGCTGTTGGTGATGCTGCCGCCGCCGATCTCGATCTTGCCGGGTGCGGCGATCTTGGTGGATAGCGTCACGAGCTCATCCTCGAGCGCTGCGGCGAGCGTAACGGTCTTGAATGTCGATCCAGGTGCGTAAAGCCCCATCGTCGCCCGATTGAAGAGCGCATCGCTCTTGGAGTCGTTGAGCAGCTTCTTGACGTCTGCGATGTCGTAGGTGGGGGAGGAGGCCATCGCGAGGATCGCGCCAGTGCTCGGGTCGAGTACGACAACGGCTCCCTTATTCCCCTTGAGGACATCCTCGGCGCTCTTCTGGATTCTCGAGTCGATTGTCAGCACGACGTCGTTGCCGGGATTGGAGCCTCCAGCCAGCGAACGTATCGCGCCCATTATGGTGGTGAAGTGCTTGTTTCCCGTGAGCGTCGTGTTCATCTCCGCCTCAATGCCCGCGGTGCCGTACTGCTGCGAGTAGTAGCCGACGACATGCGCGGCGAGGCTGCCTTGCGGGTATTCGCGCGAGTAGGTGCCGTCGTCGTTGAGGACGGACTCGGCGAGGACCACCTCGTCGGAGGTGAGGATGGAGCCGCGCTCGATCTTGGCTTCGGCTGCCAGCGTATGGTTGTTGGAGGGCATGGCCTGCAGCTCGTCGGCGTGCACGACCATGATGTAGGTGATGTTTCCGATCAGCACGGCGAAGAGGAGCGCGAAGACCGAGAGTGCGCGCGTCAGGCGCTTGCCGAGCGAAACGCGCCCGAGCACTCCACCATCGAAGCCGACGTTGGTGCTCGTGAGCTCCTGCTGGACGCCCGTGCCCGTGTCGCTGATGCGCAGCAGCAGGCCGAGGATTATGAAGGAGGAGATGAGCGAGGAACCTCCCTGGCTCATGAAGGGGAGGGTGACGCCGGTGAGGGGGATCAGACCGGTGACTCCGCCGATGATCACGAACGCCTGGAAGGAGATCGAAACGGTAAGGCCGGAGGCTGCGAATGCGCCGACGTCCTCCTTCGCGCGCGAGGCGGCGATGAATCCGCGTACGCAGAAGATGATGTAGCCGATGATGACCGCCGATGCTCCGAGCAGACCCATCTCCTCAGCCAACGCCGCGAAGATGAAGTCGCTCTCGACGACCGGGATCGAGGTGGGCATGCCCTTGCCGATGCCATCGCCGAAGAAGCCGCCGTCGGCCATCGAGTAGAGCGCCTGGACCAGCTGGTATCCTGCGTCCTGCGCGTAGGCAAAGGGATCGAGCCAGATCGCGACGCGCGACTGGAAGTGCGGGAACGCGTAGTAGAGGCCGATGACCCCGATGCCCAGAAGCGCGATTGCGATGAGGATGTAGCTGATGCGTCCGGTGGCGATGTAGAGCATGACGAGGAAGACGCCGAAGAAGAGGAGCGCGCTTCCGAGGTCGCGTTCGAAGACGACGATGAGCAGCGAGATCGCCCACATGAGCAGAAGCGGAACCAGCGTGCGCAGGTTGGGCATCTCGAAGCTGCCGATGCGCCTTGACGAGACGGAGAGCATCTCGCGGTTCTCGGCGAGGTATGCGGCGAGGAAGAGGACGATGAGGATCTTCGCGATCTCGCCTGGCTGGAAGGAGAATCCAGCGATGGAGAGCCAGATCCTCGATCCGTAGTACTCGGTGCCGATCGCCATCGGAAGCACCAGCAGGATCAGGCCGCCTATGACGATCGTGTACTTGTATCTGCAGAGGCTCGAGATCGACTTGACGAAGATCATCGTCAGGACCATCAGGACCACGCCCAGCAGCAACCAGACCAGTTGCGCCGTTGCGAGTTCGGGCGCAAGGCGCATGACGAACGCGATTCCGATGCCAGAGAGCATGTAGACGATCGGCAGCATCGCGTTGTCCGCGGAGGGTGCGAGCTTGCAGATCGCGAAATGCGCGGCGAGGAATGCCGCGAAGAGGCCGAGGGGAACCGCAAAGGTCGAGACGGTGATCGGGTTGCCGCAATTGGCGATGGAGAGGGCGAAGATCAACAGGATCGCCGGTGTTGCGGCGATCAGCAGGATCAGCTCTCTGCTCCTCCAATTGGTCATGGCCTTGCGTTCCTATCAGTTGGCAGAGCCGACGGTTCCCTGGCCGACGGTTGCGTTGCTTGCCTGGTTGCCGACGTTGGCTGAGGGGCTCTTCGCGCCGGGTATTCCGCGCTTGCTGATCGCCTCGTCAGCCTGCTCGCGATAGTCTTCCAGCGCGCTCTCCGCATCCTCCTTCGAGTCGAATTGGATGCCCTCGATGAGCTTTTCGGAGGTCATGTCCGGCAGGTCGTTGATGTCGACCGACGACTTGTACTGGAACCACGAGAGATCCATGCCCAAGACGGCATCGAGCCTGCCCT
>JAFWGD010000236.1 GCA_017515355.1 Coriobacteriales bacterium | reverse complement strand
TGCCTCATCGACAATTTCGACTTCGGCTTCCTCGAACAGATCCTCTTCGAAATCTTTCTTTTTCTTGCGTCTGCTCATATCTTGGTTTCCTCAGACTTTCGTATCGGTTTACGTGGCGATATGGCGATAGTTCTCCAAAATGCCTGTGATAGAAAATGATAACCGAACAAACGATTCCTAACAACCGAAGGGACACACAAACGGCGAACCGCCCGAAAGTGCGGCCTACGGAAGTTGCAGAAGAGCGCAAGGTCCGCCCTGCGCCAACGAACAGCAACCGCCCAGCAGCTTGCGCAAAACACCGTTTGCAGCGTGTTGCGCGCGCCCGCGTATGCTAATGTGAATGATGTACTTGCTGCTTACGAGAGGGAAAGAGGAAACCTTGAACAGCAGAATCGATGAGGCGGCTCGCCCGTCATTTCCCAAGCGCGCGATAGTCACTGCGGGCATGCCCTACGGCAACAAGGGGCTTCACTTCGGCCACATCGGCGGAGTGTTCGTTCCCGCCGACATGTATGCGAGGTTCCTGCGCAATCGCCTTGGCAAGGACAATGTCATCTTCGTCTCGGGCACCGACTGCTACGGCTCGCCCATCGTCGAGGGGCATCGCAAAGCCGTCGAGAACGACGGCTTCGAAGGAACTGTGGAGCAGTACGTCGAGCGCAACCACGACAATCAAGTGGAGACGCTCCGTGGATACGACATCTCCCTCAACATCTTCGAGGGCTCCGGTCTGGGGTGCGCCAAGGATGTGCACCAGCGCATGACGAACCACTTCTTCGAGACGCTTTACGCCAACGGACAGCTCGAGCTGCTCTCCACTGCCCAGTTCTACGACACGCAGGCCGACGTATTCCTCAACGGCAGGCAGGTCATTGGACGCTGCCCCGTGCAGGGCTGCAAATCGGAGAAGGCATATGCCGACGAGTGCGATCTCGGGCACAGCTACAATCCCGAGGAGCTGATTGCGCCCAAGAGCTCGCTCACCGGCACCGTGCCCGAGCTCAGACCAGCCTACAACTGGTACTTCAAGCTCCCCGACTTCAATGCGACCATCGGAGAGCATATGGCCAACCAGCAGGCAGATGGACGCGTCCGCCCGTTCGTCATCGCTGCGATCCAAGAGTTCCTGGAGCCCCCGATCATCTACATCCAGAACAGGTTCCGCGAGGATTACGACGCGATGAGCGCGGAGCTTCCGCCGCATGTGCTTCGCGAGCCCGAGGATGGCAAGAGCTCGTTCGAGATCGAGTTCGAGCACATCTCGAAGCGTGACGAGGCGCGAGCGATCCTCGAAAAGCACGATATCCGCTTCAGAACCGGCAAGACGCTCGTCCCCTTCCGCCTCACCGGCAACATCGAGTGGGGCGTGCACGCGCCCAAGCTCGAGGACGAGGAGGACCTCACCGTTTGGGTCTGGCCAGAGTCCCTCTGGGCGCCGATCTCCTTCACCGCAGCGAAGATCATCCGCGATGGCGGCGAATACGAGGAGTGGCACGACTGGTGGTGCTCCGACGATGCCGAGATCTACCAGTTCATCGGCGAGGACAACATCTACTTCTACGGCGTTGCGCAGACGGCGCTCTGGTCTGCGATGCAGGAAGGCCACGCGCCGACCGCCGAGGGGCATGGCGGAGAGCTAAGGCAGAGCGTGCTCGTGGCGAACCATCACGTCCTATTCCTCAACAAGAAGGCCTCCTCTTCCGGCAAGGTCAAGCCGCCGATGGCCGCCGACCTGCTCGACCACTACGAGTCCGATCAGCTGCGCGCCCACTTCCTGGCGCTCGGCCTCGGCTTGAAGTCGGTCAGCTTCCAGCCGAAGCCCTACGACCCCACCGCGAACGAGAAGTCACCCGACCCGGTTCTCAAGGAGTCGGCTCTGCTCACGAACATCTTCAACCGCATCGCGCGCTCCTGCTTCTACACAGCGCAGCGAATCAACGGCAACAAGATGCCGCTTGCTGCTCCTAGCGCCGACGTCGTGGCGCGCGCAGACGAGACCATCCTGCGTTTCGAGGAGCTGATGTGGGGCTTCGACCTGCATTCGACGATCGCGCTGATGGACACCTACCTGCGCGATGTCAACAAGCGCTGGGCGGAACGCATCAAGGAAGCCGAGAACTCCGAGGATCTCGGGGCCCAGCTGCAGGTTCTCGCTGATACGTTCTACGCGCTTAAGGTGG
>JAFWGD010000235.1 GCA_017515355.1 Coriobacteriales bacterium | reverse complement strand
TCAAAGGTTAGGCGCTGCAACCGATGAACGATAGGTATCCCAACCTCAGCTCCCCCATCAAGATCGGCAGCCTGACGCTGCGCAACCGCATCGTCGCGGCGCCGCAGTCGCAGGGCGACGTTGAGAACGATGGCACGCTCAGCTTGCATAACATTGCATATTTCGCCCGTAAGGCCAAAGGCGGCATGTCGCTCGTCACCGTTGGCGACGGCATCGTCGACCCAAGCGGGCAGAACCACCCCAAACAGGTCCTCCTCTACACCGATGCGTGCCTGCCGAGCCTTACGCGCTGCGCCGAAGAAATCCACAAGTACGGCGCGTTGGCATCGATCGAGCTCTCGCATGGCGGCATTGTCTGCGACCCTGCATTCATCGGCGGGCAGAGGCCCTACGGGCCCTCCGAGGTTCCCGTAACCATAGGCTTCCAAACCGCCAACCCGGTGCTGGTGATGTCGCAGGAGATGAGCGTAGAATTCATGGATCGTTTGGCGGATTCGTACGCTGCAGCAGCGATGCGGGTGAAGAGAGCCGGATTCGACATGGCTATGCTCCATGCTGCGCATGGCTGGCTCATCGGACAGTTCTTCTCCCCCCATACCAACAAGCGCACCGACGAGTTCGGAGGCAGCGTCGAGAACAGGGCGCGCTTCGCGATCATGGTGCTCGAGCGCATCCGCAAGGCTGTCGGCCCGAGATTCGCGATTGTGATCCGCATGAACGGCGCCGATGGGCTATCCGCAGAGGAGAACGGGCTTGGCGTCGAGGATGCCTGTAGGATCGCCGAGCTGCTCGAACCCTACGTGGACTCTTTCCACATCTCGTCGTGCATGCACATGTATCCCAAGCACCAGGACATCATGCAGTCCCCGATCTTCACCGAGCACGGACATCTCGTCCACCTCGCTGCGGAGGTCAAAAAGCATGTCTCGAAGCCGGTATGCACGGTTGGCGGCCTCAGCGACATCGCGATGATGGAGCAGATCGTCGCGAGCGGACAGGCTGACATCGTGGCGATCGGCAGGCAATCGCTTGCCGACCCCGACTTCGCCATAAAGGGCTTCAGCGGGCGCGAGGCGGAGATCCGCAGGTGCCTGCGCTGCGCAACCTGCCAGTCCAACCGATTCACGCGCGGCACCGCGCGCTGCTCGCTCAACCCCGAGATCGGGCGCGAGTACGAGCTGCAGTTCATGCCGTCGAAGGCCGAGGATCCGAAGAGGGTCATGGTGGTCGGCGGAGGACCAGCTGGCATGGAGGCCGCTATCGTAGCCGCCAAGCGCGGCCATGACGTCACCCTCTACGAGAAGGGCGAACGCCTCGGCGGCGCGCTCAACTTCGCCGAGCACGTCGACTTCAAGAGCGAACTCTTCCACTTGGTCGGATCTATGGAGGCAGAACTCGACGCTTCCGGCGCCAAAGTCGTCCTCAACCAGGAGGTCACCCCCGAGTTTGCGCGCGAACAGCAGCCCGACGCGATCATCAGCGCACTGGGTGCCGACTGCATCAAGCCGAGCTTGCCCGGCATAGACAGCGCCAAGGTGATGATGGCCGAGGATGCGCACCGCTGTGATTTCGACGGCGAGCGCGTCGTGGTCATCGGAGGCGGACTGGTGGGCATCGAGGCGGCGCTTCACCTTGCCAAGTGCGGGAAGCGCGTGACTATCGTAGAGCTCCTGCCCGACATCGCCAACGACGCGAACATCCGCTACGGGCGCACCTACCGCTGGGAGCTCGAGAAGGAACGAGTTGAGGTGCTCGTAAGCACCAAGTGCCGTGCCATCACCGAAGCTGGCATCGAGGTCGAGGGTTCCGATGACACCGTGGCTGAAATCCCCGCTGACGCTGTGGTCATAGCGGTGGGAATGCGCTCTCGCGAGGGCGAATCCGAGGCGTTGCGCGATTGCGCGGAGACCTTCATCCCCATCGGAAACTGCGTTGCTCCGGGCCAGGTGCAGCAGGCCATCCGCGCTGGCTACGACGCTGCAACCTTCCAGATCTAACAATCTGCGAAACAATCAAGAAGGGCGGCCCCCAATAGAAGAGCCGCCCTTTTCAGGTTGGGTTTTCGACATCGTTACTGGGTAGCGTAGTTGTCGAAGTAACCCTGGATGTAGACTACCGGAGTGCCCTTGTCGCCAGATCCGCTCGTGAGGTCTGAAAGCGAGCCAAGGAGATCGGTCAGCTGGCGAGGAGTCGTGCCCTCGGAAGCCATGTTTCCGACAAGGTCGGCCTCCTTGCCCTTGATCGAATCCTGGATCGCGCTCTTGAGCTCGTCACCTGCAAGATCGCCGAAATCGTTGTCTGCGAGGTACTTGATCTTGAGCTCGTTGGGGGTGCCGACGAGGCCAGCGGTGTGATAGGGCGAGACAACCGGATCGGCGAGCTCCCAGATCTTGCCAACCGGATCCTTGAAGGCGCCATCGCCGTAGACCATGACCTCGATGTTCTTGCCAGTGAGCTCCTTGATCTTCGCCTGCATGCCATCGACGAGATCCTGCGCATCGCGCGGGAAGAGCTTGACCTTGTCGTCGGTGGCCTTGTTCGAGCCAAGCAGGCCGTAGTCCTCGTTGTATCCGCTGCCGTTGACAGATGCGTTCATGATGTCGTCGAGGCCGAGAACGACCTTGGCACCAGCGGCCTTGAGGAGGTCCTTGGTGTGCTGGCGGGTGTGGATATCGCATGCGAGAACGACGTCGGTGTAGTCGAGGATGGCCTGAGCCTGGTTCGCGAAGATGATCTCGACCTCTGCGCCACACCCGGTTACGAGGTCCTGATAATACTCGATATAGTCCATTCCGGTGAACCTGTGCTTGTAGACACCGAACTTGGCCCTGAACTCCTCGAGGGTGAGCACGTCGGAGTACGGATTGATGCCAGATGCATAGAGCGCATCGAGGTCCATGATGGAGTTGCCCACCTCGTCGCTCGGATAGCTGAGCATGAGGATCATCTTCTTGACGCCCTTCGCAATGCCGCGCAGGCAGATGGCGAAGCGGTTGCGCGAGGTGATCGTGAAGATGACGCCGACGGTCTCGCCACCGGTCTTGGTGCGGACGTCCTTGGCAATGTCCTC
>JAFWGD010000234.1 GCA_017515355.1 Coriobacteriales bacterium | reverse complement strand
CGAGAAGATCGATCGCCTCGAGGAGAAGGCCCACGAGTCGATGGAGAAGTACGCCGAGGCCTCGAAGTACCTCAAGGCGCACAAGCTCGTGTCGCTGAACGTCATGCTGATCACGATCGTTCAGCGTTTCCTGCTCTTCTCCGTCACCTATCTCGTATTCCTCTCGTTCGACATAACCTCGTTGGACCTGTTCCAGACGAGCATGCTGCAAGGAAGCATCTCCCTAGCTGCGGATATGCTGCCCTTGCCAGGTGGTGTGGGAATCAGCGAGCATCTGTTCGCGGTCATTTTCGGCCCTGTTTGTGGCACGGAGCTCACTATCCCTGCTATGATAATCAGTCGAGGGCTGAGCTTCTACGCGCAGCTTTTCGTATGCGCAGTCATGTCTTTGGTCGCCCACGTCCTGATCATGATGCGCAAGAGTGGGAAGAGGGAGAACTGATTTGATAGGCTTCTACAACTACACCGTCATATTGACGTTCATGAGCGTGGTATCCGCAGTTCTTGGAATGACGTTTGCGCACAACGGGCGCATCGTCGAGGCCATGGTCTGCCTCGCTCTCTGCGGTCTGTTCGATGCGTTGGACGGAAGGGTCGCGCGCAGGAAGACGGACAGGAGCAACGACGAGAAGCTCTACGGCATCCAGCTCGACTCGCTCAGCGATGCGATCGCATTCGGCGCTTTCCCGGCGTACCTTTGCTTCTGCATCGGCGTGCGCGGTTCGATCGGCATCGTCGCAATCATCTTCTTCGCCATGTGCGGCGTCGCGCGATTGGCGTATTTCAACGTCTTGGAAACCAACGACTTCTTCTCAGACGACCCGCCCAAGGAGAAGGTCTACCATGGCCTTCCCATCACGGCCATCGCGCCGATCCTGCCCATCTTCTACCTGCTCCATATTATCTTCGCGCCGAGGCTCTTCTCGCTGCTTCTCACCGCGTTGCTCATCCTCATCGGCATCCTATTCATCTCGCCGTTCACGTTGAGGAAACCCAAGTTTTGGGTGGTGATAGTGATCTGCGTGGTTGTGCTGGCTGCGCTCATTCTGCTCATCATCAGCTCAGGATGGATGGACGGCCAGCTCATCATCTGGGGCAACTGACATGCCATCTGAGGGCACTCCGCAACAGCGCGTCGCTTCATCCGCCCCAGCCGACGGGCAGGAGAGGATGCTGCGAAGGCTCTACGGGAGCTCGCTCGGCAGGGGAGTGCTCAAGCTCATCGTCAGACCGTGGTTCTCCAAAGCCGGAGGCTGGCTTATCAATCGGAAGGTCTCGTGCCTTTGGATCAAGCGCTTCGTCCGCAACAACTCGATCGACCTCTCCGAATGCGAAAAGAGCAGGTTCAAGTCGTTCAACGATTTCTTCACGCGAAGGCTCAGGCCCGGATCGCGCACCGTCGACATGGATTCAGATCATTTCATCTCACCATGCGATTCACGGTTAACCGCATATAAGATTGATTCTCGAGCAAGATTCTGGATAAAGGATACGCAATATTCGCTT
>JAFWGD010000233.1 GCA_017515355.1 Coriobacteriales bacterium | reverse complement strand
TTCTTGCAGATGCACTTCTTGGCCATCTCCTGGCTATCCTTGAATCCGCCGAGGCTGTTGAAGCCGGTGTATGCGGCGTAGTAATGCCCGTCGTTGTAGGCCTCCGTGGCGACCTGGTATGAGATGTTGTTCTCGCACTCGGTGATCAGGTCGTCGGTTCCGCTGATCTGGGAGGTGTCGATGCCGTTGAGGATCTCCAACGCACCGTCGTAGTCGCCCTCGTCCATCTTGTCCATCGCATCGCACAGATCGAGGTAAGTTCCAGTGTCCTTGTAGTCTCCAAGATCGTCGAAGATGCTCTCTGCGGCGTTATGATCTCCGCCCTGGAGCAGGTCGATCGCCTTGTTGTACTGGCTCTCGTGGTACATGTGGATGCCAGTGGGAATGCCTACCGCAGCGAGCACTGCGACGATGACGATCGGGATGACGATCTTAAGCGTCCTCTTTTTCTTCTTCTTTTTCTCGTCTGCCGCGGCCTGCTCGGTTACATCCTCGAGCGGAACCTCAACGATGTCGGTGGATGCCTCGCCAGCTGCCGCTGCAAGGCCAGCCACGCCCGCCGCCTCGTCAAGGTTGCCCTCTGCGGCCTCGAGGATCGGCTCGGCATCGATTGCGGGTGCCTCGGGGATCTCGGCTTCGGGAGCCTCGACGTCTGGCGCCTCGGGAATCTCCGCTTCGACTGCAACTGCGATCTCGGGCTCTGCTGGGATCTCGACCTCTGGCGTCTCGACCTCGACCTCAGTTGGAATCTCGATCTCGGGTTCTGCTGCGATCTCGGGCTCCAGCGGCGCGAATGGGTCGGGAGTTGACGGGGCTTGTGCCTCCAACGAGGAATCGCTGAGAATCTCGGGGAATCCGCCGACAGCTGCTGCGGCGGGCTCGGCTGGGATCTCGACTTCGGGAGCAGCGATTTCGGGCTCGGCGGGTATCTCCACGGGCACCTCAGGCTCAGCAGGTATTTCAGCCGTTACCTCGGGAGCTGCGGCTGCAACCTCCTCGACCGCCGCTACAACCTCCTGCTCGGCCTCGGTGGCAATCCCGGAGGCCTCCTCGGCAACCGCTGGCGCCTCTTCGGCTATCATCTTGGTTCCGCAACGGAAGCAGAACTGAGCGCCATCTTCAAGTTCTTGTCCGCAATTGAAGCAAAACATAATTCCTCCTATCGAAAAGATTGCTGAAGGCCATTTGGCCTAGACGATGATCCTTGTGCGAATGACTCCCTCGATTTCGCTCAGCGCTGCGACGATGCTCTGGGAAGCCGGGGCGTTGAGGTCGAGCAGCGTGTAAGCGAACTTGCCCTTGGCTTTGTTCATCATGTTCTCGATGTTGACGTCCGCATTGCCGAGTGCGCCGGTAATCTGGCTGATCATGTTCGGCACGTTCTCGTGCATGACGCCGATGCGTCCGGCCACCTGCGATGCTGGGCCCAGGTCGCAGTTCGGGAAGTTGACCGAATTCTTGATGTTGCCGTTTTCGATGAAGTCCATCAGCTGCCGCGTGGCCATGATCGCGCAGTTGTCCTCGGCCTCGGCCGTAGAGGCGCCGAGGTGCGGAATCGCTATGGTGTTCTTCATCTTCAGGACATCGGGAGTGGGGAAGTCGGTGATGTACTTGGATACGGTGCCGTTCTCGAGCGCTTCGGCCATA
>JAFWGD010000232.1 GCA_017515355.1 Coriobacteriales bacterium | reverse complement strand
GCTTGACAAGCACGCGATCCTTGTCATCGCCGAAGTCGGTGGACCTGAACCAGATAGCGCCGTCCTTCTCGAATAGATAACCGCCAGCGCCAAGCTCATCGAGCGTCTTCTCGATTGCGCTCTTGCCGCCCTCGTCCTTCGCATAGAGGGAGCGCTCGGAGAACCAGACATCGAATTCCACTCCAATGCTGGCAAGCAGCTCGCACATGTTGTCGAGCATCATCTTGTAGGCGATCTCCTTGAAGGCCGCGCTGCGCTCCTCGGAGCTCGAGCTCGCCCATTTTTCTCCCTCGGAATCGAGGATCCTCTGCGCGATGGCGGTGACGTACGAGCCGCCATAGCCATTCTCCGGCAGTTCGGCATCGATGCCGCAAAGCTGCTGATAGCGCGCGTCGACGGAGTTCGCGAAGTTATCCATCTGGGATCCAGCGTCGTTGATGTAGAACTCACGCGAAACATCCCAGCCGGCATGGTCGAGGATGTTGCATAGCGAGTTGCCGAGAGCCGCCCAGCGTCCATGGCCAACATGCATCGGCCCGGTTGGGTTCGCGCTGACGAACTCTACCTGGATGCGCTTGTGATCGCCGATGTTCACGCGACCGAAATCCGCGCCCTCAACGCGAGCCTTCATGATGACGGCTTGGAAAGCGGAGCTCTTGAGCTTGAAGTTGATGAAGCCAGGGCCTGCGATCTCGGTGGATTCGATCATCTCATCATCGGAGATGTGCGAGCAGATGATCTCCGCGATCTTGCGCGGATTCATGCGTGCGGGCTTGGCCAGCTTCATGGCAACCGAAGAGGCCCAGTCGCCATGTTCGATGTCCTTGGGCCTCTCAACGGAAGGATCCGGCATCTCCTCGAGCGAAAGCTCTCCGCATTCGATGGCTGCCTGTATGGCAGAAGCAATGATCTTTTCGATTCCAGCGCGCATGCAAAACCTCTGATAACCCGCAATCGGAGCCCAAAATGATACTTCTGGGCCTCTATGACATTAATTTTTCAGTTTAGGTTGCCATCGTGCGATTTGCAGATCGAACGGGGCCAACAAAGCGCGTAGCTCGGAAACTGGCAGCCGAGATTGCATCTATATGAAGATGACCTTGCGGAAAAGGGGGAAATTCCAACATGCGACGCTGATCATAGCCGTAAGCTTTGCCAAAGGAGGGAGCCATCCGAACGTTTCGATCAGCGTATCAACGAGGAACGAGGTGAACGACATGTTGAAGATGAAGAGCGCTGAGAACAAGCCGAGCGAACGCCTCCAATCCCCTTTGGATTTGAACGAGAACTTTCTAGACATAACGAAGTTGTACGCCATCGAGCAAGCGATGGCGATGACATTCGACCCCACTACATTGCCTGTCAGCCATAGCAGGAACTGAAACAGCCCCAGCTCGAGGATGCCACAGCTTATGCCAGTGAAGAGATAGCGGGCGCCTTGGTACCTGAACAGGCCCCTATGGGTTCTCTCTGCGTTCTGCTGTTCTTCCACCTAAGTCCCTGTTGCTTCTCAACATGCTTCGTTTAGAGACCGTGTAACCATATTTTACCAAAACGCATCGAGCGAACGTTGTG
>JAFWGD010000231.1 GCA_017515355.1 Coriobacteriales bacterium | reverse complement strand
CGGCCTCTTCCGCCTCGGAATTGGCATCTACCGCGGCATTCGCGGCCTCGACTATCTTGGCGATGCGGTCGCTGTACTCGAAGTCGGAGATTCCGGCCTCGGAGAGCGCGACGATCTTGGCATCGCTCCAAAGGTTCTCCAGCCTGTAGTAATCGCGCGTCTGCGGTGTGAAGATGTGCACGATGACATCGCCGTAGTCGAGCAGCACCCAGTCCTTGCTGTCGGTGCCCTCGCGCCCGAAGGGACTTCTGCCGGCCTTGGCCGCAAGCTGCTCTTCGACCTCGTCCGCGATGGCGTCGACCTGGCGGTCGTTCTTGCCAGTGGCGATCACGAAGTAGTCGGTTATCTTCAGCAGCGGCCCGACCTCCTGGATCAGTATGTCGCTTGCCTTCTTGGAATCAGCTGCCTGTGCCGCGATCATCGCGCATTCTTTGGATGTCAATCGAAGCCCTTTCCCTTGGTCTGATCTCTTCACTGCTAGAGCTTGGAACCGCCTAGGCGTTCTTCTCGATGTAGGCGATGTAGTCGAGCATTGCGCGCTCACGCTCCTCGTCCATGACGCTCTCGGGCGCCTCGGCGAGGATCTTCTGGACGATGGCATGTGCGCGCTCCGGTGCCTCCGACTGTCCCTTGGCCTCCCATTCGTCAGTGCCTGTCCAGTCCGAAACGGTGGGTACCCATGCTGCGCGGCAGTAGTCGACGGTCTCGTCGTACTCGAGGAAGTTGCCGCCGAAGGGCTCTTCGAAGATCTGGTCGAGGCCCATGTGCTCCTCGTTGAAGGTGATGCCTCCAACCAGCAGGCGCACGCGTGCGATGAGCTCGTCATCGAGAACGGTCTTCTCGAGGGAGGAGGTCATGAGGTTGGCGAGCGATCCGGCCGTCTGGCTGGTGACGTCGCAACCGGCGAGCGCAGTGTAGAGGAAGCTTTGCATGGTCTCCATGCCAGCCTGGTAGTCGATGCACTTGGACGAGGTGACGCCAGTCTGGGCGCGCGACGGCAGGTGGTAGAACTCGCGCTGCATCTGCGTTGATGCGGCGAGCATGAGCATGGTGTCGGGGTGAGCGCACTCCCACGTAGCCGAGCGCATGTAGCCGTAGGTCAGCGATGCCGAGACGACCACGGGCACGCCAGGCTTGATCAGCTGCGCGAGAACCAGGCCCGCGAGCTCCTCGGCGATGGAGAGGATTACCGTGGCCAGCGGGAAGACGGGCGAGGTGATGCCCGACATCGGCGCCGAGACGATGACGACTGGCTGGTTGGCCTCCGCATAGACCTGGATGCCGTCGCAGGCGAACTGCGAGTAGACCAGCGGGGAGTTGGGGCAGACGATGTGCCATGTAACGTAGTGGCTATCTGTGTAGTCGTCGCTGCCGAACCCGATGTTGTAAAGCCTCAGCACCTCTTGCTTCTTCTTGATGGTCTCGAGGCTCATGGGGCTGAGGAGCGGTTTGTCGCAGTTCCTGAAGGACTCGTACATCGCTATGATTCCGCGCATGCGCTCGGGGACATCGTTGAGGGATACCGGCTCGTAGCCGCCGATGTCCACGTTGGGAAGCGCCTG
This sequence comes from Coriobacteriales bacterium, assembly GCA_017515355.1. Classification (GTDB taxonomy): domain Bacteria; phylum Actinomycetota; class Coriobacteriia; order Coriobacteriales; family CADBOM01; genus RGIG5709. Next base: position 4,740 of record JAFWGD010000231.1, on the reverse strand, counting down.
ATAGAGCTTTTGCAGATCGGCGAAATCCTTGCGGGTGGCTGCCCTGCGCGTTCCGTCGAAGTCGCGCATGAAGACCTCTCCGCCGTTGGGGTGGATGAGGATGCGGTCTCCGCCGACGAGCACGTCCTTCTCGTGATTGGGCGCATAGAGCTTGAACTTGGAGGGAGCGAGCTCAACGCATCTCTCGATTTCGCTCTGCTCGAAGAAGACGGTATGCCCCTCCACCTTGTAGCCGTGCTTCTTGAAGAGGTCGATCGTCGCGTCGGACTCGAACACCGCGCCCTTCTTCGCGAGGATCTCGCATGCCTTCTCGTGGACGGTTTGCATTTGCTCGACTGTTAGCACATCCAGCTGACCAGCTACGTTCATGTCAACACTCCCTGCCTAATCGATTCGCCCAGCTTCGGGACCTTGTACCCCTATTATAGTCGCCCGCAAATGAAAGGCGCCCGTGGGTTTTCCCACAGGCGCCTTAAGGGCAATATGCGTTTGCCGACTACTTGTCGGACTTGGAAGCCTGGAACTCGGCGACGAGCTTCTGCGCGACGTCGCGCGGAGCCTCCTCGTAGCCCTCGACCTCGATGGTGTAGGAACCGCTGCCGCGGGTGATCGAGCGGAGGTCCTTGGCGTAGCTGACGACCTCTGCGTAGGGGACGCGAGCCTTGATGACGGTGTTGCCGAAGGAGTCGTGGTCCATGCCGGCGACGCGACCGCGGCGGGTCGAGAAGTCGCCCATGATGGCTCCGGCGTAGGAGTCTTCGATGGTGACCTCGAGGTTGGCCATCGGCTCGAGGATGTAGACGTCGGCCTTCTCGCAAGCGGCGCGGAATCCGAGCCTTGCAGCGAGCTTGAACGCCATTTCGTTCGAGTCGACCGGATGGTAGGAGCCATCGTAGACGGCGCATTTGATGTCGACGCAAGGATAGCCGGCGAGGAAGCCCTCCTCCATGGCTGCGACAACGCCCTTGTCGACTGCGGGGATGAATCCGCGCGGGATCCTGCCGCCGACGACCTCGTCGATGAACTCGTAGCCGCCGCCCGGGTTGGGCTCGAGGCGCAGCCAGCAGTCGCCGAACTGTCCGGCGCCTCCGGTCTGCTTCTTATGACGGCCCTGGGCCTGCGCTACGCGGCGGATCGACTCGCGGTATGGAACGCGAACGGGGAGGACGTTGACGTTGATCTTGCTACGCTCCTTGAGGCGGGAGAGAATGAGGTCGGTCGCGCCGTCGCCGAGCGTGGTGAGCAGCGTCTGATGGGTCTCATCGTTGCGGGAGAGCGAGATGCAAGGATCGATCTCGCATTGCTTGGCGATGAAGTCGCTCATCTTGTCCTCGTCCTTCTTGTCCGCTGCCTCGATGGCGATCGGATAGAGGGGCTTCGGGAAGGCGATCGGCTCGAAGTCGACTGCGCCGCCAAGGGAGAGCGAGTCGTTGGTCTTGGCATCGGAGAGCTTGGGGATGACGACGATGTCGCCAGCGTAGGCCTTCTCGGCGGCCTCGGTCTGCTGGCCGACCATCGAGTAGATGTGGGAGATCCTGTCCTTCTTGCCGGTGCGGGCGGTTGCGATCTCGTCCGCTGCCTTGAGCATGCCGCGAACCACCTTGACGAAGCTCAGGCGGCCGACGTAGGGATCGGAGAGCGTCTTGAAGACGAAGCCGCATGCGTCGCCCTCGCCGACTGCGATCTCATCGCCATCGACGGTGGCGTAGGGCTTGCGATCGAGCGGGGTGGGGAAGAACTCGACGATGTCGTCGAGGAGGTTCATCACGCCCTGCTCCTGGGTTGCCGAACCGACGTAGACGGGCACGAAGAGGTTCTGCGCGATGGAGGACTTGAGGAGGAAAGCGAACTCCTCGTCGGTGAACTCGCCCTCGTCGAAGAACTTCATCATCAGGTCGTCATCGGCCTCTGCGACGAGCTCGTTGAGGTCGGCCCTGGCGTTCTCAGCCTCTGCGAGGAGGTCGCCGTCGAGCTCGGAGATGGTCTCCTTGCCACCTGTGGTGACGCGCTTCTTGGTGCGGAGCAGGTCGACGATGCCGCTGAAGCTCTTCTCGGTGCCGATGGGCTCGACGACTGCGCCGAGGCGCGTGCCGAACTGATCGATCAGGCCCTGGAGGATCTCGTTGTAGTCGGAGTTCTCCTTGTCGATCCGGTTGATGTAGATGACCCTCGGGATGCCCGCAACCTCTGCCATCTGCCAGATCTTCTTGGTCATGATCTGGACGGAGGGGTTGGAGTCGACGACGAAGACCGCGGTCTCGCAGGCCTTGAGCGCTGCGATGGTGTCTCCGATGAAGTCGGGCGAGCCGGGAGTGTCGAGGACGTTGATCTTCACGCCCTTGTGGACGATCGTTCCGAGGCTCGTGGAGATGGTGATCTGCCTCTTGATCTCCTCGGGGTCGTAGTCCATGTTGGACTTGCCGTCCACGGTGGTGCCCAAGCGCTGGGTCTTTCCGCAAAGATGAAGCATGGCCTCTGCAAGCGAGGTCTTACCTGCTCCATCCTGACCCACAAGCACGATGTTGCGGACCTTATCCGATGTGTAATCTGCCATTAGTGACGCCTCCCAACTGAATAGTCGATCCTGGCGACGCTCGCTCTCTGGCCGCCAAGGTTTCCAACCGAACGTTCCAAAAGGAAAATCATCCGAAAATAAGCTGCAATCTACTATAAACCACTTGCATGTCAATCGGTGTTAGAACCTCGATTTTTCGAGGAGGTATCGATTTGAGGCAACTACGGCGCGATCTGAGGGGTCAAAGTGCGCTCCAATAGCCGATAATCGGGCAAATTTCGCTCAGCAACGCGCTCATGGAACGCACAGGGCGCTTCGCCTACATAGGGCCAGCCAACCTCCATGCGCGGCCTTATAATCAAAGGCTATCATCGCAGTAATAGCGCCTCGTGCGGCCAAGCGGCGGCGCGCAGGCGGTTCAAGCGGAATCTACTTCCAACCATTTGGCAAAGGGGCATGAAGGTGGCACAGGACTACAAGAGCACGATGAATCTTCCCAAGACCGACTTCTCGATGAAGGCCGGCCTTCCGATCAACGAGCCCAAGAGGCTCGAGAAGTGGGAGCAGATGGACCTCTACCATGAGGTTCTGAAGCAGAACGAGGGCAACGAGCCATTCGTTTTGCACGATGGCCCTCCGTACGCCAACGGGCCGATCCACATCGGACACGCCTTCAACAAGATCCTCAAGGACATCATCGTCAAGTACAAGTCTCAGCGCGGCCACTATGCTCCCTACGTTCCCGGATGGGACTGCCATGGCCAGCCCATCGAGCACATCATCGAGAACAAGCTCGGCCCCGAGAAGATGAAGCAGATAGACAAGCCCACGCTTCGCCGCCTCTGCCGCGAGTACGCGGAGAAGTGCGTCGACCTGCAGCGCGAGGGATTCAAGCGCCTAGGCGTCGGCGGCGAGTGGGACGACCCCTATCTCACCTACGCCCATGAGTACGAGGCCGGCAACATCACGCTCTTCAAGCAGCTTTACGAGACCGGTGCGATCTATCGCGGCCGCAAGCCCATCCACTGGTGCATGCACTGCCACACCGCCCTTGCCGAGGCCGAGATCGAGTACGGCGATGAGAGCAGCCCCTCGATCTTCGTCCGCTTCAAGATGGACGAGGTTCCCTCGCAGTTCGCCGCAGCGGGCCTTGAGGGCGAGTGCGACATCCTGATCTGGACCACCACCCCGTGGACCCTTCCCGCAAACACAGCGGTCTCCCTCGCTCCAGAGGCGGAGTACGTCATCGTCCAGCTCGACGGCATGAACCTGCTGATGGCCGAGGCGCTCGTCGACAGCGTCGCCGAGATCGCCGGCTGGCAGGGCCATTCGATCTTCGCGGTCGATGGCGAGCCCGTTCGCGTCAAGGGCATCGACCTGGCCGAGCTCACCTACACCTGCCCGATCCGCCAGGACCTCAAGGGCAAGCTCATCTACGGCAACCACGTCACCCTCGACACCGGCACCGGCTGCGTCCACACCGCTCCCGGCCATGGCCAGGATGACTACCTCGTCGGCCTCGAGTTCGACATCGCGCTTCTGATGCCCGTCGACGACAACGGCGTCCTCACCGAGGAGGCGGGGCAGTTCGCCGGCCTCGACGTCTGGTCCGCCAACCCGAAGATCATCGACTGGCTCAAGGAGCAGGGCACGCTCGTGGCGCATGTCGACATCAGCCACAGCTATCCTCATTGCTGGCGTTGCCACGAGCCCGTCATCTTCCGCGCCACCGACCAGTGGTTCGTCTCGATGGACGGCACGGGCCTGCGCAAGGAGGCCACCGATGCCATCGACAGCGTGCAGTGGTATCCGAGCTGGGCTTCCAACCGCATCGGCGCGATGGTAGCCGACCGTCCCGACTGGTGCATCTCTCGCCAGCGCTCCTGGGGCGTGCCGATCCCGGTCTTCAAGTGCAGGAAGTGCGGCGAGACCGTAGCCAATGCGGAGACCTTCGACGCTGTGATCGACCTCTTCACCAATGAGGGGGCCGACGCATGGTACACCAAGGATCCCTCCGAGTACCTGCCCGCCGGCACCTGCTGCCCGCGCTGCGGTTGCGAGGAGGTCATCCCCGAGAGCGACATCCTCGACGTCTGGTGGGAGTCGGGCGTCTCGCACTATAGCGTCTGCGAGCAGCGTGACTACCTCTACCGACCCGCCGACATGTACCTCGAGGGCTCCGACCAGCATCGCGGCTGGTTCCAGTCCTCGCTGCTCACCTCCGT
>JAFWGD010000230.1 GCA_017515355.1 Coriobacteriales bacterium | reverse complement strand
GTCTCACATCGCTCTTCTCGATCGTCTACATCGTCCAGCTCTTCGCATATGCGCCCTCCATCGCGTTGACTGCGCTTGTCATCCTTTTGGTGCAGCTTGCCGTCGGAGCGATCGTCGCCGCTGCCCAAGCCCGTATCGAGCGTGCGATCCTAGAGACGAACAACAAGGTGGCGGGACTCACCCCATCGCTGCTGACGGGCATCGCCAAGATAAAGCTCGTAGGTGCCGAGAAGCGCGCCTTCGCGCAATGGGGCAACCTCTATGCCGAATACTCGAAGGCAAGGTATGACAGCCCGATGATCGTGAAGATATCGGCTGCCCTTCCTGCGCTCATCGCGCTTTTCGGGACCATCGCGATCTACTTCTTCGCCGGCATCACCAACGTCAGCGTTGCCGACTACATGGCTTTCAACGTCTCCTACGGTGCGGTTTCCGGAGCGGTTATGGCGCTGACCAGCCTTGCGGCGACGATTGCGACGATGAGTCCGATGCTCGAAGAGGTCGAGCCGCTGCTCAAGGCAGTTCCCGAACATGTCAGCGCCGGCAAGCCCGTGGCGAGCCTCTCCGGCAGCGTCGAGGTCTCGAACGTCACCTTCCGCTATCAGGAGAACCAGCCCACCGTCCTCGATGGGATCTCGTTCAAGATCAAAGCGCGCGAGTACGTCGCGATAGTCGGAGAGAGCGGTTGCGGCAAGTCCACATTGTTGCGCCTGCTGCTCGGCTTCGAGACGCCTGAGCGCGGAAGCATCTACTACAACGGCCAGGACATCGCAGAGATCGACGTACGCAGTCTGCGCCGCCAAATCGGAGTCTGCATGCAAAACGGCAGCCTCTTCGCAGGCGACATCTTCAGCAACATCACCATCTCCGCACCGCATGCCAGCATCGACGATGCTTGGGAGGCTGCGGAGCTGGCGGGCATCGCCGACGACATTCGCAAGATGCCGATGGGGATGTACACGCTCATCAGCGACCGCTTCGGTGGAGTATCGGGAGGCCAGCGCCAGCGCCTCATGATTGCGCGCGCCATCTGCGCGAAGCCGAAGATCCTCATCTTCGACGAGGCCACCAGCGCGCTCGACAACGTCACGCAGCGACACGTCAGCGATGCTCTCGCTGGTCTCGATTGCACGCGCATAGTCGTCGCGCACAGGCTATCCACGATCCAACTTGCCGACCGCATCCTGCTCATCGAGGGCGGAAAGGTCAAGGAAGAGGGGACATACAACGAGCTGATCGAGGCCGATGGCGCTTTTGCCAAGCTGGTCGAGAGGCAGAGGCTCGAGGGAGAATAGAAACCTACGGGTTAGGAGGATGAGATGGAGATCGTAACCAAGCACGAGGGAAGCACCGACACCATCGCCGTCTTCGGCAAGCTGACGGTGACTTCGGCGCCGAAGCTCGAAGAGGCTGTCGCTGCGCTTGGGCCCTGCGCGTGCGACGTGGTATTCGACCTCGCAGCGCTCGAGTACATCGCCTCTGCGGGGCTGCGCGTGCTCGTAGGCACCCAGCTCAAGCTAGGCGAGACCGGAGGCAAGCTGCGCATCCTGCATCCCAACGACGAGGTGATGGAGGTCTTCGAGATGACCGGCCTCGTCGACGTGCTGACGATCGAGCGCTAAAGTCGCATGGAAAGGCAAGCGCGCCGCAACCCATTCCTTTCGAAGGGGTTGATGGAGGACTCGAGCAGAATCATCCGCTCGTTCACCTTCGTCATCCTGGTCGTCCTCGCGCTTGCGATGGTCGCGACGTCGAACAGCTTCATCCAGATCTCGCTGTCGCATCTCCTGCTGATACTGGTGCCGATATCGATCGGCGCGCTCCTGCTCGGCGCGATCGGCGGCTGCTGCATCGGCATCATCGCCGGGGTCGGGCAGACGCTGCACGCGCTCTTCATCCCTCTCAACTACTACGAGAGGTTCTTCGCGCACTCTGCTAACACGATCATCGTCTTCGTCGTGTTCGGGCTGGTCGTCGGGCTTCTCTATGCGAAGTGCATACGCTATCCGAAACGCGGAGATCTGCTCGAGGGCGGTGGGATCTCGAAGGGAGGCAAGCGCATAGCGGCCATCGCGATAGCCTCGCTGATCGGCTCGGCAGCTGCCAGCCTCTGCTTCCTCGCTGGGGTTCGCATGGGGAGCTCTGCCCCGATGATCGGCGTGCTGATCGATTCGCTGGCCAAGATGGTGACGGCGGGCAACATGCTCGCCCAGGTCCTCATCGACGCGGTCATTGTCGCGGTTGTCGCGGTTGCGATCGACTTCCTCTATGCAAGGTACGTGGCCTACAGGAGCAATCGCAGCATCAGCTTCATCTTCCGCGTCACTTTCCTGGCGATCATGGTGACCGCGATTCTGTTCTTCAGCGGCTTCACATACCTCTTCATCACGGTTTCGACGCTTTACGATGCGGATTATTCGCTGCAGGATCAGATCGGCTATGTGCAAACCGTACTGGGGAATTGCGATGCGATGGCAGACGACATAGCCAAGGATACGAATCTGAGCGACGCCAAGAGAGATCAGCTGAAAGCCGATCTCATCTACGATACCGATGTGGACCTCAAGGGCTGGCGCACCGATATCGTGTTGGTTGCGAAGAACGATACGATCATATTGGCAAACAACGGGGAGTATCTTGGCAGGTCGCTTTCCGGAGTGCTCACCGCAGGGCTCGAGACGGGTGTGACCAGCGATACGTTCGATTCCGATTTCGCTCTCGAGTTCTACACCGATGGCATCGAGCCCAGCTACATGCGCGTTTCCAAGTTCGGCGAATTCCAGATAATGGCCGCCATCGAGTCCTCCGAGATCTTCAGTTACCGAACGGTTGCGATGGTGATTGTCCTCGTTGCGCTCCTGATCCTCTTCGGGATGATCTTCCCGCTTGCGTTCAAGCTCATCGACAGATTCATGGTGAAGTCGATCAACGATACCAACTCGGCACTTGAGCGCATCACCGCAGGCGATCTGTCCGTTCGCGTGCCCGAAGGCAATTCGCGCGAGTTCAAGTCGCTCTCAAGCGGAATCAACACCACAGTCGACGCCCTGTCGGATGCGATAGAAGCTGAGAGCGCGCGCCTTGACAGCGAGCTCGCGACGGCCAAGGCCATCCAAGAGAACTCGCTGCCGCGGATATTCCCGCCCTTCCCGGATATCGACAGGTTCGATCTCTATGCGGGCATGGATCCTGCGAAGGAGGTCGGTGGCGACTTCTACGATTTCTTCGAGCTCGAGGGCCCGCGAGTGGGTCTGGTGATGGCGGACGTCAGCGGCAAGGGTATTCCGGCGGCGCTCTTCATGATGGCTGCGAAGTCCCAGATCCACGGATTCATGACCACGGAGTCTACGCTCGCAGAGGCTATCAAGAGGGCCAACCTCAACCTTTGCAGTGGCAACGAGACGCACATGTTCGTCACCGTGTTCGCAGCGATATTCGACTTCGAACGCTACACGCTGACCTACGTCAACGCCGGACACAATCCACAACTCATACGCCGAGGAAGCGAATGGGAGTGGCTGCGCAGCCGTTCAGGGATGATGCTGGGCGTCTTTCCCAATGCAAAGTACGAGCAGTTCGAGACCACGCTCGAGCCTGGCGATGAGCTCTTCATGTACACCGACGGAGTCACGGAGGCATGGAGCCCCGATGAGCAGATGTATGGCGAGGAGAGGCTCAAGGTGTTTCTCGAGCAGCACCAGAGGCTGCATCCGCGCAGGCTGCTGCGCGCGTTGAGGGCCGAGCTTGCGATTTGGGCTAACGGAGCCGAGCAGTCCGACGACATCACGATGATGGCGCTGGCTTGCGGGCAGGTGCCGGAGTATGGGGACACGCTGGTCACAGAGGCCAAACTCGAGAACTTCGACGATGTCCTCGACTTCGTCGACGACCAGCTCAGGCGCGCGGATTGCTCCAAGCAAGCCGCAAACCAGATACGCATCGCAGTGGAAGAGCTTGTCGTCAACGTCTGCAAGTACGCATATCCCGACGCAACCGATGAAAAACCCGGTGCGTTGAGAGTCCACTGCACATATGCTCCTGCGAATCGCTCTTTCACCGTCGAGGTTTCCGATGACGGAGTGCCATTCAATCCGCTCGAGCGCGAGGATCCGGAGATTCCGAAGGACCCGATGGCTCTCAAGCCTGGCGGCCTCGGCATCCTGATGGTCAAGAAGATGATGGACAATGTCGCCCACTACAACGAGTTCGGGGCGAACGTCAACGTGATCACGAAGTACTGGTAGATCGGCAGCTTGCCTTAGCGATGAGCTCGCCAAAGCCAAGGTGAGAACGCGAGGAGAAGGGCATGAACGTCTCGAGATATACGATCGTCGTCGAATCAAAGGGCGGGGAGACGTTGCTCTACAACACTGCTTCGGGTTCATTCGCCGCAGTCAAGGGGCAGGATATCGAGGCGCATGCAGATGAGCTTGCTGCGCTGGGCTTTTTGACCGAGCTCGATCGAAAGCAAGAGCTTGCTGGCCAGCAGGCGCTCTTCGACGTAGTGCGCGCCAACCGCGATTCGCTTACGTTGAGCCTGATCCCTACCTACGCTTGCAACTATCGCTGCCCATATTGCTACGAGCCCGAGCTCTGCAAGTCGACTGGCAAGATGTCTTCCGAGGTTGAAGCCGGGATCATTCGTTTCATCGAGCACATATTTGCGCAACATCCCTTCATGAAGCTCTCGGTGCAGTGGTATGGTGGCGAGCCGACCCTGGCGCTGGACGTGGTTGAGCGCCTCTCGAACGAGCTCATTGAGTGGTGTTCCGAACGTCGCGTGGCCTATGACGCGATGATGCTGACGAACGCCGCGCTGATTGACGAATCCGCCGCTCGGATGCTCGCTCGCTGCAAGGTGGGGCAGGTGTTTCTGACAATCGAGGGGCCCAAGGAATACCAGGATCGCAGGCGACTCTCCGCGGATGGATCGAGTTCCTTCGATGCGGCGATAGGTGCGGCGCGGCTGTTGCGCGTCAACGGAATCCAAGTGAAGGCGGGGATGAATGCAGACCGGCTGACGCTGCCTTACTACGATGATCTGCGCGAGCGGCTCTATCGCGAGGAGGGTATCGAACTCGATCTCAACAAGCTCAACGATTACGGCAACACATTCGGGCAGCCGCCCTTCGCGAAGCCCGACTTCGACCTCTTTACGCACGACGAGTTCTTCCAGTTGCAGGC
>JAFWGD010000229.1 GCA_017515355.1 Coriobacteriales bacterium | reverse complement strand
TCGATGCCCAGGCGCGCGAGGCGCTCAAGACCGACGACGAGGGCAAGGCCCGCGACCTGCTCACCAAGAAGCTCTCGCTGCAGGACAAGCGCGCGGGGCTGGCGAAGTCCTATGCCGAGGCGCAGGCCCGCACCGCTGAGATGCGCGCGAAGTACGAGAAGATCTCGGCCGATGCTTGGCAGGTCGAGGAGTACGCGAAGCAGGTCCGCGAGCGCAACGAAGAGGCCAACCGCAAGCTCGGCGGCTGGTAGGAACCAGCGCGCCACGGTGAACCCCGAGCGCTGAAACCACCCAGTTAAACACCTCGACAGCACCAAGAAAGGAAGCGCCATGGCGCGCAAAGAGAAGGATGGCACCAAGGTCGTCCGCAAAACCTCGTTCAAAGCGCTGTTCATCGTGTTCATCATCGGCATTGCCCTAGGCGTTGCCGGCACGATCGTAGTAAACCGCTACCTTCTCAGCCCCGAAACCGAGGTTTCGGTCGTCGTGCTCAAGGAGGAGCTCAAGAATTGCAGCGAGCTCGCGACGAGCAAGCTCGATATCGTCGCCGAGGAGTACTTCGAGAACTCCAGCAGCCGCGTCATCAATTGGAAGTACATCACGCGAAAGAGCTTCACGATGAAGTACCACGCCGAGGTGCGCGCTGGCGTTGACCTCGAGAAGGCGGATATCTCGATAACGGGTCGGGTGATCACAGTCACGCTTCCCTCGGCTGAGATTCTCGGAGTGACGATCGACCCGGATTCGCTCGAGTTCTACGACAACAAGCGGGCGATCTTCAACTGGTCGAAGAAGGAGGATGCCGCCGAAGCGCAGGAACTTGCGAAGAAATCTGCTCTCGAACGCGCCGAGGCCACAGATCTGGTCGATCAGGCTAACGAGCAAACCCGCGCAGTGGTTGAGAACCTGTTCGCGCCTTTGGAGATGCTCGAAGATCCCTACATCGTGGAGGTCAAGATCAGCAACTCCTTGTAGTGCGACAATTCCCCTCCATCCACAGCAAAGGGCTCCGACAGACGCCGGAGCCCTTCTTGTTGCAACGCTGGTGGAATGCGCAGCCGCTGGAATCAGCCGCGGCCAGCCCTACAGCCTGACGACCATCTCTTCCATCGGCCTGTAGATCGAGTGCGGCGGCGCGGGCTCGGTATCGTCCGCATAGTAACCGACAGGCAGCAGCGCCGTGGGCACGATGTTGTCGGGCAGGCCGAACGCCTCGGCGGTCTCGATCGGGTTGAAGAAGAGCAGCCAGCACGAGCCCAGCCCCTCATCCCATGCGGTCAGCATCATCTCGTCGCAGCAGATCGACGTGTCGATGTAGCCGGAATCCATACCCTCGATGAACGGGCTCTTCCAGACCTTGTCCTTGTCGTAGCAGATCATGAAGACGGTCTTCGCGCCGTAGATGCACGGGCTCAGCTCATTGATCTTCGCGATCGATTCCTCGCTCTGCAGCACATAGATCACCTGCGGCTGCTTGTTCGCAGCGGTCGGACACAGCTTGGCAGCCTCGAGGATCTTCTGAATCTTCTCTTCCTCGACCGGCTTGTTGGAGAAACTGCGCACTGAAAAGCGCTCTTCGATGACTTTTTGAAGCTCCATGGTTCTCCCCTTTCCGCCCAGCCAACGCATCGCCGCACGCCCGCCGAGCACTATTGCTATGATGTAATAGAGGATATCACTCAATTCCACACAATCGGCACGAAAGGGCATCAATGAGGGCTCTCATCCAACGCGTCACATCTGCAAGCGTCAAGATCGATGGCGAGATCGCCGGCAGCATCGGCAAGGGCTACCTGATCCTGCTGGGCGCGGGCGAAGGCGACACCGAGCAGCAGGCGGAGAAGATCTGGTCGAAGATCTTCAAGATGCGCATCTTCGCGGACGCAGAGGGCAAGACCAACCTCTCGCTGACAGACATCGGCGGCGAGGTGCTGATCGTCTCTCAATTCACCCTCTACGCGAACTGCAAGAAGGGCAACCGCCCGTCGTTCACCAACGCATGCGCGCCCGACGAGGCCGAGCGCCTCTACGAGTACTTCGTGAAGCTCGCGCGAAAGGACGTGCCAAAGGTAGAGACCGGCGCTTTCGGTGCCGACATGCTCGTCACACTCGAAAACGACGGTCCCTTCACCATCTGGCTCGACACCGACGCGCTGTAGCGCGCGGGGTGCCGCTGAAGCCCCTATAGCTCGCGG
>JAFWGD010000228.1 GCA_017515355.1 Coriobacteriales bacterium | reverse complement strand
GGCCGCTTCGATGGCTGCCGTCCGTCGCACCGTTTTAAAGAAGCATCTTGACGAACACAAACAGTATACCTAGAATGGGGTTAGCATCAAAAACAGTCTAACCCCCATTAGTAACCCCAAGGAGGTTCAGGATGAGCGGGACGGATTACTCGGTCGGTATCGAATCGGTCTCGGACTATAGGGAGTACGTCGTTAACGTATTCGACATGCAGGTGCGCGAGTATGAAGGCTCGCGATGCTTCGTCTCGTTAGGTGAACCGCGGAAGAGGAAGATCCCAAACGATCTCTGCATCAAAGACCTCATGTCCCTCGATCCGTATGACGAGGATGAGCTGCTCGGGTTTCAGAAGAGGTACGGCGTCATCGAGTCAGGCTTTCATGATATGGAAAGCTCTACAATCCTCCGCTTCTATGGTCTGAAGGGACGGGGCTTCCCGGTCGGCCCGTGGATGAGAAGTCAGACGCTATCTGACGAGGCTGCCGCGATCAAGCTCACCGAAAGCATCCGCGCATCGGCATTGGTTGCGGGCGTAGGCGGCGAGAGCCCTTCGATAGATTTCGAGCGCAGGATCTCCGTATCTGTGGACGAGGCGTCTGCCGCCGTCTGCAATGCGCAGATATTCGTCTCCGCGCTAGTCGAAGCTGCGAAGAACGGCGTGATAGGCGAGCTCAGAAACAAGCATTACCAGCTTGCAAGCTATGCGCTCGCTTATATCAATGGCATCCTCGACAATCATTTCAAAAGCCTCATACTCTTCGACATCAATGACGAAGGGCCGAGAGTGAAACCCCTGATGCCTTTGCTGCTCGCGCAATTCGTCCTCGATGCGAAGTCGCATCTGAATGGCGAATACCTGTTCAGAAAGTGCAGGCAATGCAATAGATGGTTCAACCGAGGGCGCAATTCCGATGAGGGGGAAGGTGCTTGCAAGAGCAGGCCTCCAGCCACTGAGTATTGCAGCGCCAAATGCCAGAAAGACAAGAACAAGCACAAGATCGTCGACGGGAAGAGGCGCTATTGATGCCGAAGACGCCTTCGGGCGCTGAGGATAGATGCAAAGTGTTGGAAAACGATGGAATGAGAGGAGGTATGAGATAGCACTATGGAGACGAAGGAAAAGAGCAGGAGGACCAACCGGGGAGGCGTCTATCCCGTAATGGGGAAGGACGGCAAACAGGCGAGGGACAAGCACGGCCGGCAGCGATGGCTCGTCCAGGTGTACGATCGCGAGCGGTTCGATCCGAAGAAGGGCAAGATGTCGCGAAAGCTCATCACGCAGCGCTTCGCGGGCAGCCGTGAGGAGGCCAAGGCCCTGAAGCTCTCCCTCGACAGGGAGATCGCCGGCGGCCTGAACATGACCGAGCGGCATACCACGCTCGATGACTTCATCCCGACGTGGGAGAAGATGCTGCGGCTCGAGGGCGATGCGAGTGAGACCACCATCGCGCAGAACGTCCAGCGGCTGAGCCACGTAAGGAAGTACATCGGCGGCGCCGAGCTGAAGGACATCGACGCGCGGCTCGTGACCGAGGTCATGTCGCTGATCCAGGATGACAAGACCCTCGCGGGCGGCAAGGGCCTCTCCGGGACGTCCATGAACATGATATTCAGGACGCTGAAGCGATGCCTTGAGGACGCATGCGCGGCCGAGCTCATCATGCGCAATCCCATGAACCGGCTGAAGGCCCCCAAGAAAAGCTCCGTCGACAGGAAGTCCCTCGACGCCGATGGGTGCAGGATGCTCCTGAGAGCCCTCGACGAGCGCGAGGAGGCCGTCTTGAGGTCGTTCAGGGCCAAGGAGCACAGAATGCACAAACGCGGCTGGGACGAGGCGAGGAAGAGCGTGGAGGGCATCTCGCAGCTCACGAGCATCATGGCCGTCCGCATCGCGCTGAACACCGGCGCAAGGCGCGGAGAGGTTCTCGGCCTGTCGTGGGACTGCGTCGACCTCGGTGCGCGTCCATCGATCGCGATCAACAAGACCCTGACATCGCGCAAGGTCCTGAAGGAGCCGAAGACCGAGGCGTCGATAGGCATCCTGAGCATCGACCAGGGGACCGCCGAGCATCTGAGGAGATTGAGGGCGATCGAGGCCGAGTACATCCCGAGCGTGACCGGGGTCGAGCTCGCTGAGGATGCCCCCGTCTGCTGCGATGACCGCGGGGGATGGTACGATCCGACGAACTTCTCGCGTTGGTGGCGCGACTTCCGCGAGTATGCTGGGCTTCCCGATCTGCTTCTCCACGAGCTGAGGCACACGAACGCGACGCTCTTGGGCAGCAGCGGGCTTCCCATCAAGGAAGTGCAGGCGCGGCTGCGACATGCGAAGGCTAGCACCACCCAGGATTACTACATGCATGCAACCGAGGAGGGCGACCGC
>JAFWGD010000227.1 GCA_017515355.1 Coriobacteriales bacterium | reverse complement strand
GGGCTATCCTCGGCTTGGGGCACGGATGATGTCGAAGGGCTTGAGCTCGCGATCGACCAGCATGGTGTAGGTTTCCATCGTGCGCGATATCTCGGCAACGGAATATGGGGCAGAAGCTTCTTCGGCATCAATCGGCACGTGCATGAAGTCCCAAGCTCTGAAGCTGGCCGATGGCACCATAGGCGATACAACCTCAAGCTTGTCGGTCGCATCGAACTTGTTTCGGCATCGGATGGTTGCTAGCCAGATTCCATTGCCCATGCTCTCGCATTCAAGCACATCGGCCATCCACTGGTATGAGCGCACGTAATCGACCGAGTCGAAGCTTTGCGTTGCCGGTCCGTAGAAGAATCCGGTTGAGTACGGCCTGTGCGAGACGGTCTCCAGCTCATGTGCGAAGTCCGCGGGATTCGCTCCATCGAGCACCTGCCTATAGGCATTGGTCACTATCGCGACGTAGAACGCCTTCTTGTTGCGGCCCTCGATTTTGATCGAGTCGATGCCTGCCTCCTCCATGTCGGCAAGGTGCGCGAGCATGTTCATGTCCTTGGAGTTGAGGATGTAGGTGCCGTTCGAGTCCTCCTCGATTGGAATGTACTCACCAGGTCGTTTCTCCTCTACCAGCGCGTAGTTCCAACGGCACGACTGCGCGCAGGCTCCGCGTTGGGCGCTGCGATCTGCGAGATAATCGCTGATTATGCATCTGCCGGAGTAGGCCATGCACATCGAGCCGTGGCAAAACGCTTCGAGTTCGATTTCGCGTGGAACGCGCGCCCTGATGTTTGCTATCGCATCCAAGGAGAGTTCGCGAGCCAAAACGATGCGCTTGGCACCCATCTCGTACCAAGCCAGAGCGGATTCGCTGTTGGCCACGCTCGCTTGCGTGCTCACATGGATGTCCAAGCTCGGAGCGTGCTTTCGCGCGATGCGAAGCGCTCCGAGGTCCCCTATGATCGTTGCATCGGCTCCAGCGGCTTCGAGGGCTTCGAAGTAGGCTGGCAGCTGCTCCAAATCGCCATCGCGCATGACTATGTTGCACGCCACGTGCACCTTTGCGCCGCGCTTATGCGCGTAGTCAACAACCTGCGGCATCTCTTCGATGTTGAAATTGATGGCCTTCGAGCGCATGCCGAAGTTCTCGGTTGCCAGATACACCGCATCGGCACCGAATCTGATCGCGTATTCGAGTTGCTCCCATCCACCTGCGGGAGCAAGCAACTCAGGCTTCATTCAACCTCCAGGCGTTTGACCGAAAGCGCTTACAATCGGAGTATATACTGCGAGGGTATGGTTTCAGGCACCAAGGAGGCAATCGAGCGATGCGCGCCCGCAAGCTCAAGAATCTGGACGAGCGCTTCGAGATGTACGCCAGTGCGCTCGAAGAGGATCCCTACGCTTGGCGAGCAAGCTGGCAGAGCTGGCAACCATCAACCCGGAATGCTCTCAGAGGCCCTGTATCGCCAGCTAAGCGCTGGAATGAGGTGTGCCTTGATCTGGGCAGCGGCAAGGGCGAATCGACCGTTAGAAACGCTCTGAATCGTCCAGATATCCTGTTCATCGGAATCGACAACATCGAGAGCTGCGTTGCGTTGAGCGCCCAGAAGGCTGTGGAGACCGGCGCCGCAAACGTTGTCTTCGTCTGCGCGGATGCATTCGATATCCTGGATATCTTCGCTCCTGGCGAGCTATCGTGCATCTACTTGAGCTTCCCTTCGCCGTTCCCGAAGAAGAAGCATGCGGAGAAGCGCCTGACTCACTTCGAGCATCTTTCGCGCTATCGCAGCCTGCTGGCCGATGGTGGCAGTATCAGGTTCACCACCGATAGCGTTCCGCTCTTCGAGTTCTCGCTCATCCAATTCGAGATCGCAGGCTATGAGGTGCACTGGCTCACGCGCGATCTCGCCGAGGAGCATCCTGAGCGAATCCTCACCGGATACGAGAAGCGACTGATAGCCAAGGGAGCGAAGATCCATGCGCTGGAAGCTGCGCCGGGCGAAGAGCCAGCCGAGATGGTGCAACGCGCACCGCTCAGCTTGGTGGAATACCTCCCCGAGGATCTGAGCACGCTGGAATACGTGCCCTACGGCATGGAGGATACGGTCTTCAACATGAGCAACAGGCAAGCCAACGCAAGGCGCCGCGAAGAGCGGGAGAGGGGCGCGAGGTGATCTACATCACAGGGGATATGCATGGCGATTTCCGCCGCCTCAAGCGCTTTAGCCGAGAGCGCAAGCTGACTGCCGATGACACGGTGATCATCCTCGGCGACGCTGGGATCAACTACTTCGGCAACGAGCGCGACGAGCAGCCTCGCAAGCTCATAGCCAAGCTACCGATCACGATCTTCTGCATACATGGCAACCACGAGATGCGTCCGGAAACGCTTCCGAATTATCATGAGATCGAGTACCGCGGGGGTATCGTCTACGTGGAAGACGCCTACCCGAACATCCTCTTCGCCAGGGATGGCGAGTTCTATGACTTCGATGGCATAGAGGCATTCGTCTGCGGCGGAGCGTATTCCGTCGACAAGGATCGGCGCCTTGAGATGGGGTGGAGCTGGTTCGCAGACGAGCAGCCCAGCGAGGAGACGAAGCGCTTGGTGGAGGAGCGCCTTTCCCAGCACGGCTGGAAGGTAGATTGCATGCTGACGCACACCGCGCCGCTCAAGTACGAGCCCACGGAATTCTTCTTGGAATCCGTCGACCAGTCTACTGTGGACAAGTCTACCGAGATCTGGCTCGACTCGATTGAGGACCGTCTCGACTACAAGCGCTGGTATCTTGGCCACTATCACGGTTGCAAAGAGGTAGGCCGTGTGCGTATCATGTTCAAGGACTTCGAAATATTCCACATTTAGCAAAAAGCCGAGCATTTGCTTCGATGGTTCCTAACCGCAGCGAAAGGAATCTCCATGGATATCATGACTGCAATCGAAAAGCGCATATCCGTTCGTGCCTACGATCCTCGCCCTGTCGAGTCTGAGAAGATTGGGCAGATCGCGGCCCTCATCGAGGAGATCAACGCCGAGTCTGGCCTCAGGTTCCAGCTTTACGGACCGCGCGATGACGGCGAGTTGTCTCTTCCGCTTAGCTCAAAGATGTTCGCCGGCGTCGAAAATGTGCGGCATTACGCTGCCCTGGTCGCTCCCGATGATGTGGTTTGGGCTGATAAGCTTGGCTATTACGGCGAGAAGCTCGTCCTGTTCGCCACCCAGCTCGGGCTTGGCACCTGTTGGGTCGCAGGCACCTACGATTCCTCCAAGACACGCGCTGAGGTAGGGGAGGGGGAGCGACTTTGGGATGTCATTCCCCTCGGATACGCCACCGAAAAGGTTCCGATGAAACAGCGCATGATTCGCGCCGGTATCCGCAAGTCCGACAAGAAGCTCACGGAACTCGTCGACGCGGATGTTGCCTACGATGAGTTGCCCGATTGGTTCAAGGCCGCACTCGACAGCGTGCTCAAGGGTCCCAGTGCAGTCAATGAGCAGCCGGTCGTATTCATCTATCGCGAAGGCGAGGTCAAGGCGATGCTGCCTGCCAAGAAGCGTGATCTAGAGTTCAACGACCTTGGCATTGCAAAGCTGCACTTCGAGCTAGCCACAGAAGCCCATGGCATCGAAGGCAAGTGGGAGTGGGGCGACGATGCTAGGTTCGTCATCGAGTAGCGAGCGCCTGCAAGGCTAGGCTATTCCGACGAGCCCTCCGATAAGGGGCAGCCAAACCGCGCAAAGGATTATGCACGCGATCTGCAGGAAGATCGTGGACTTCGCCATGTCTGTCATCGAGTAGTAGCCCTTCGAGTAGGTGATGAGCGGCACAGTGTCGAGCGGCAGCAGGTAGCAATTGTATGCGCAAATTCCCGCTGCGAGCATCGCCAAGGTGGGGGAGACTCCTGCGGTTGTGGCGACGGCGATGATCGGCACCGCCATGATCGGAATCATCGAGGGCGCTACCGGGATGATGATCAGGACTATGAAGATCAGCGCGCAGACGAAGGCGATGAATACGAAGGAGCTGGCTGAGAAAGCAGGGATGGCATTCGCGATGGCCGCGGAGACTCCGTTGTTGATCATCGCCGAGCTGATCGAAAGCACGCATCCTACGAGGAAGAAGGCATCCCAGCTGTTCTCCTTGAGGAAGGTTTCGAGCTCGAGGACATGGATTCCAGGTAGGAACATCACGCAGCAGCCGAGCAAAGCAACGACCATGACATTGATTTGGCTGACCCAAGAGGACGCGATCCAAAGGACGAGCATGATAAGGATGATCACAACGACCTTTTTCTCCTGCTTATCCATCTTATCGGGTACGCCAAGCGATTCGGCGAAGCTCTGAACGGCCTCTTTACTCACCTGTACCGGTTTATAGATCTTGCACATCAGCCACCATGCTAGAGGAAGCAGGATGATAGCGATCGGAATTCCTGCGAGCATCCAGTTGAAGAACGAGATCGTCATTCCCGTTGCCTGTTCGAGCTGAGAGATGGCAATGAGGTTGACAGAGGAACCTGCAGGGGTCATCACGCCACCGATCATAGATGCTACCGGGATCGCGATCATGAATGCGCGTCCGCTTCTGCGCCTCTCCTCCTCGTGTTCGTATAGCTCGATGAAGTCGAGCGAGAGGGTCATGAAGATAGCGCACGTCGGGATATTGCTCACAACGGATGAAAAGACCGCAGCGGCGATCATCATGCCGAGGAGAACGCTAGAGATGTTGCGGCCGAACTTGCGCAGCATAAGACGAAGTATGCGTCGCGAAAGCGGGATGGCAGTCATTGCGGCCGCAATTCCGAATGATGCTAGGATGAAGAAGACGATGGGCTGGGAGAAGCCCGTGATGGCAGCGCCAAGGCCTTCGACTACGCCAAGTACCGGCATCAAGCCGCAGAATATGAGACTGGTGACAACAACAGGAAGCACCTCGAATACGAGCATGAAAAGAAAGGCCAGCAGAAGCCCGATGGTCTTGAATCCTGCAACTGTCAATACATCGTTGCCAGGAATGAACTGCGTGATGACTATCGATGCGACTGCAAGTATCGCGCCTATCCACTTCTTCAGGGTCACGCTGGCCTCCAGTGTCTAAATCAAACGAAAGCGTAGATTATTTCTTCACAAGTCTAAGCGCAGAAATGGAAAACTCAGGCGCATCTCTTGGCTTGCGGCGCGAAGGGTAGGGGGTTGGAGCCTATGAATTGAGATTCAGCGATTCGACCCAAGATCTAAGCGACGATTCGGTCGAGAACCTGACCATCTTCCCTTCTAGGAATATCGCGCCTGGGGCACTAGGTTTGAGATAGTCGATCGTCTTGCCAAAGCTGCTTCCAGCAGAGGTTGCGAAGGGGATGATCGTCTTCCCGGCCAGATCGTATTGCTCTAGGAAGGTGTTGATTATTGGCGGTTCGCAATACCACCAGATTGGGAATCCGAGGAAGATCGTATCGTAGTCATCCATGTTTTCGACGCGAGTTGCGATTGCGGGTCTACACGCAGGATCGTTGCATTCGATCGAGGTGCGGCTCTCTTTGTCCCTCCACTTGAGATCTGCTGTGGTGTACGGCGTTTCGGGAACTATCTCGAAGATGTCGCAGCCGATGACTTTCGCCAGCTTCTTGGCTTTGCCTGCGGTAGTTCCGGTTGCTGAGAAGTAAGCCACCAACGTCCTCATCGAAAATCCCTTCCTGATTGCGCTTCGATTTCGATAAATTCTACACCTTAGATTGCTTTCGCATTTGCGGAGCATCTCCTGTCGCCATATGCCATCCGCCGTGCAATTCACTTGACACGCTCTGAACTTGGAATAGACTTATGAACAGATGTTCATATGTTGAAAGGATGAGCAGATGGCAGATGCTACCAATATGGCAAACGACGAGCTCCGTGGCGGAATCGATGAGCTTCCCGAAGAGGAGCTGCTCTACGATCTTGCCGACCTTTTCAAGGTCTTCGGAGACACCACGCGCATCAAGATCCTCTATGCGCTGATGGGGCGCGAACTCTGCGTCGCGGATATAGCAGAGATGATCGGGGCAACGCAGAGCGCGGTCTCGCACCAGCTGCGAACGCTCAAGCAAGCCAGACTGGTCAAATTCCAGCGCGATGGCAAGAACATCATCTATTCGCTTTCAGACGATCATGTCTTTACGATGCTCGCACAGGGAATGACCCATATCTGCGAGTAATGAGCTATTCGAGTCTTCACCGAGTTAGGAGAGGCAATGCGCAAGTCATTCAAAATGCAGGATCTCGATTGCGCGAACTGCGCTGCGAAGATGGAGAGGGAGATCTCGGGGATCGAGGGCGTCAACAGCGTTTCGATCAATTTCATGTCTCAGAAGCTGGTAATCGATGCCGACCCTGAGCGCTTCGACGAGATAATGGAGCTCGCTCAGAAGGCGTGCACCAAGTTCGAGCCCGATTGCCTGATTCTTCGTTAGACCATGAGCAAGAAGCTCAAGCGCATGCGTAACAGGATCGTCGTTGCGCTTGCTCTATTCGCCATAGCCTATCTCTTTTCGCATATTTGCCCGCTTGAGGCATGGCCAGGTGGGAAGGTTGGCGCGATCTGGGTCGAATTCGGCCTATTTCTCGTGCCGTATCTCATCGCTGGCTATGACGTTCTCATCAAGGCGGTGAAGAACGTCGGGCACGGCCAGCTCTTCGACGAGAACTTGCTGATGACCATAGCCACCCTCGGCGCCTTCGCGCTCGTCCTCTTTCCAGACGCAGATCCGCATATGGCCGAAGGCGCTGCAGTCATGCTCTTCTACCAGGTTGGCGAATTGTTCCAGAGCTATGCTGTCGGCAAGAGCCGCAAGTCGATTGCAGACATGATGGATATCGCGCCTGATTTCGCCAACATTGAGCGCGATGGGGAACTCGTGCAAGTCGATCCTTACGAGATCGGCATCGGAGACGAGATCGTGATCATCGCAGGCGAAAGGGTGCCGCTGGATGGTATCGTGATCTCTGGAGAGAGCCAACTCGATACCTCTGCGCTCACAGGAGAGCCCATTCCACGCGATGTCGTTGAGGGAGATGAGGTCATATCCGGTTGCGTGAATATGACCGGCAAGCTCGTAGTTCGCGTCACCAAGCCATTCGAGCAGTCGACCGTTTCGCGCATCCTCGAACTCGTCGAGAACGCTGCCGACAAGAAGGCGGTAACCGAGAACTTCATCACGCGCTTCGCTCGCTACTACACTCCCGTTGTCGTCGCAGTGGCTGTATTGCTAGCCATGATCGCCCCTCTGCTCTTCGGGCAATCGTGGTCCGACTGGATTCAGCGTGGACTCATCTTCCTCGTTGTTTCGTGTCCGTGCGCGCTCGTCATTTCGATTCCCTTGAGCTTCTTCGGTGGAATCGGGGGCATGTCCAAGCTGGGCATTCTCGTCAAGGGAAGCAATTATCTGGAGGCGCTGGCAGATGTCGATGCCGTCGTGTTCGACAAGACTGGCACGTTGACTGACGGATCCTTCAACGTTATCGACGTACATCCTGCCGAGGGATTCGACGAGCAGAGGGTGCTTTCGCTCGCAGCCCACGCGGAATCCTATTCCAACCACCCTATCGCGATCTCGGTAGAGCGCGCTTTCGGAAAGCCGATCGATTCCGAGCAAATCCAAGATGTACGCGAAGAGAGCGGGCGAGGCATTTGCGCAGTTATCGATGGGCGAACCGTTCTCGTCGGAAACTCGCGTCTGATGGAGAGTTACGGCATCCCTTTCAAAGAGTGTGAGCTTATCGGAACTATCCTGCATGTCTCTTGCGATGGCGTCTACGCAGGGCATATCGTGATCGCAGATGTGCTCAAATCTGATTCGATTGCAGCGATCGCCGATCTCAAGGACGCGGGCGTCAAAAAGACGATCATGCTGACCGGAGACCGCGATGACGTTGCTGCGATCGTGGCAAGGCAGCTGGGGGTCGACTCCTATCGCGCTCAACTTCTGCCTCAGGACAAGGTTGCCGAAGTTGAGAAGCTGCTCAAGGGAGAGCATGATCAGAGCAAGAAGGGCAAGCTCGCATTCGTTGGAGATGGAATCAACGATGCGCCGGTTCTCATGCGCGCGGACGTAGGGATCGCTATGGGAGCGATGGGTTCCGATGCTGCCATAGAGGCAGCAGATGTCGTGCTCATGGACGACAAACCTTCCAACATCGCCAAGGCAATCCGCGTCGCCCGCTCGATCATGCGCATCGTCTGGCAGAACATCATCTTCGCGATAGGTGTCAAGCTTGCGGTCCTTGGGCTAGCTGCCTTTGGCCTGGCAAATATGTGGCTCGCAGTGTTCGCCGACGTTGGCGTCGCCATTCTCGCCATTCTCAACGCCATGCGTTGCATGAAGCTTAAAGGCTAGATATTCAGATCGAATCAAGTGCAGATCTGCCGGATTTGATGCATTGCCCAAGAGTCGTGCGCCGATTCTTCCGCTCTTTTCGATGCAAGTGGATATAATCGATTTGTAATAGCTTGGCAAAAGCCAAATGCGTACTAGAGAAAAGAGAAGACATGAAGCTTGCAGTACCAACCATGGGAGCACCTGGACTCGATTCGCAGAGGAGCGGGCATTTTGGCCATTGCGACTGCTTCACCATCGTCGAGATCGAAGACGGCGAGGTCAAGGGAGTTGGCGCACTCGACAATCCGCCTCATGAGGAGGGCGGTTGCCTGCGTCCCGTCATGCTGCTGAAGAATGCCGGCATAGATGCCATCGTGGCAGCTGGCATGGGCATGCGTCCACTTATGGGCTTCGAGGACGCTGGAATCACCGTCTATTACGAGGATATGACTCCCGGAGTTGGAGATGTTGCAAAGCTGGTCGCAGCCGGCAACGTTTTGACTATGGGAACTGAGCACGCCTGCAACCATCATCACTGATTCGCTGCCCCCATAGTTTCTCAAACTCTGATGAGGAGGCGCTTCGATGAAGCACAAGAAGGCGCTGATTGGAATAATCATTGGCTTGGCTGTGATGGCCATAGGCCTCGGCGTCTTCATCGGCCTGCAGATTCGATCTCATGGAGACTTCGGAAGCGCTCCTGAAGGGCAGATAGACGACGAGAAGGTCGTGGCCGTCGAGGATTCCGGCGAGGTCACGATCATAGCCGTCGGCGATGTGCTAATGCATACGCCGCTGCTCAACTATGCAAAGCAGTCGAATGGCAAGTACGACTTCAACTTGATCTTCTCCGAGACCAAAGACGAGAGCACTGCCGCCGATCTTGCTGTTTGCAATCAGGAGACGATCATCGCGCATGACATCGCTCCCGATGGCGGCATCAAGTTCATCTTCAACACACCTGATGCCATCGGAGAAGCGGAGATCGCCGCCGGATACGACCTTATCCTGCAGGCGACCAACCACTCCTACGACTATGGCGTCGAGGGAATTCTCGGGACGATCAATTTCTGGGATTCGCACAAGGCCGACGCCACGATGATCGGCCTCTACGATTCGCAGAAGAGGCGCGATAACATCGAGGTTCTAGAAATCAACGGCATCAAGATCGCCGTGCTCAACTACACATACGGCCTGAATGGGTTCTCTCTGCCTAGCGACAAGCAGTATTTGCTCACTGTCCTGACGAACAACAACATGGACAAGATAGTCGATGATATCAAGCGCGCGGAGGATCTTGCCGACTTCACGATCGTCTTCCCGCACTGGGGCATCGAGGATCAGGTTGGCAAGCCCGTCC
>JAFWGD010000226.1 GCA_017515355.1 Coriobacteriales bacterium | reverse complement strand
TGGCCTGAAGAACGCTTTCGCCGAGGTTGGGGAAGGTGCTCGCCAGCGATTTCGCTGCGGTTATCGCATGCAACGTCTCCTCCGCCTTCTCGTCCTCGGCGGTGAGGACGATGCCGAGGCTGCGCGCGTGCTCAAGCAGCTCCTCCCCCGTGAAGCACTTGTCCCAGTCATGCAGAAGGCCTGCGAATGTCGCCTCGACCACGTCGATGCCGTAGATGCGCGCCATGGATCGCGCCATCCTGCAGACAGAGATGCTGTGCTCGAATCGCGAGGGTTTCAACCGTGCTTTGAGCTGCTCGGCTGCATCCAGTGCGAACCTGGCATCGGAGGCGCTGAGGCCCTCGACGATATCGTCGAGCGATTCCGCCCCGAATGTGCTCGATGGGGGCATCAGACATTCCCATCCATGTAGAGGCCGCGCTTGGCGATGAAGCGGATGACCTGCGGAGGTGTCATGTAGGCGATCGACTTGCCCTCCGATACGCGTTTGCGCAGGTCGGTGGAGGAAATCTCCAGCGCCGGTACATCGAAGAACTCGACCTCGAACTGCAAGCCAACATCCGCATCCTGCGCCTCCTTGAACTGCGTGTAGTCATAGCCTGGGCGCGTGCACGCTGCGAAGTGCGCGATCTTGGCGAGTTCGTCGGCCTTGTACCACTTGGGCAGGCTCACGATCGCATCTGCTCCGGTGATGAAGTAGACCTCGGTGGTTCCAGGCAGCTTGTCGCGCAGCTCGCAGATGGTGTCGTAGGTGTAGGTGACGCCCTCGCGGTCGATCTCGATGCGGCTCACGTCGAAGGCCCTGTTGTCCTGCGTGGCGATGCGAGCCATCTCGTATCGATCCTCGCCGTCGGAGATCTTCTTGTCCTGCTTGAACGAGGGGTTGCCGGCTGGCAGGAAGATGACGAAGTCGAGACCGAACTGCTCGCGTGCCTGCTCGGCTGCGATCAGATGGCCGTAGTGGATGGGATCGAAGGTTCCACCCATCAACCCGATGCGCAGATCCTTGGCGCCCGAGGCTACCGCGGCGTCGATGCGCGGCGAGATCGCGGCGACGGGCTCGTCGTCGGCGATGGACTCCTCGATATCGGCATTGAGCTCTTCGGGAGCGCTCATCTGACCTGCCCCTCTCCCATCAGGATGAACTTGGAGGTGGTGAGCGCGGCAAGCCCCATCGGCCCGCGAGCGTGAAGCTTCTGCGTGGAGATGCCGATTTCGGCACCGTAGCCGAACTCGCCGCCGTCGGTGAAGCGAGTCGACGCATTGGCATAGACCGCCGCGGCATCGATCTCGTCGGTGAACCTGCGTACCGCATCGTAGTCGCTCGCGATGATCGCCTCGGAGTGCAGCGTACCGTATTCGTTGATGTGCGAGATGGCCTCGTCCAACCCGGATACCACCTTCACGCTGATCTCGTAGGCGAGGTACTCGGTGCCCCAGTCCTCCTCCGTTGCGGGAACGAACTGCTCCTCGTTCAACCCTAAAGCCGTCGCAACCTCGGCACTTCTTCCATCGCCGTGGATGAGGACGTTCGCGTCGGATAGCGCCTTGAGAGCCGCAGGAAGCGCCTCATCGGCAATCGCCTCGTCGATGAGAAGCGACTCGCACGCATTGCATACTCCAGGCCTGCTGCACTTGGCATTGAGCAGGATATCGATGCCCATGGCGATGTCGCCGCTGGCATGGAAGTAGGTGTGGCAGTTTCCGGTGCCGGTCTCGATGACCGGGACCTTCGAGTTCTCGACGCAGCTCTTGATCAGCGACGCGCCACCACGCGGGATGAGCACGTCGACGAGCCCGTGCAGGCCCATGAGATCGGTCGTTGCCGACCTGTCGGTGGTTTCGATCGACTGGATCGCGTTGGCTGGAATGCCAACGCTCGCCGCAGCATCCATCAGGACCTTCGTCATGACGACGTTGGTGGAGTTGGCTGCCGAGCCGCCGCGCAGGATGCAGGCGTTGGCGGTTTTGATGCAAAGGCCCGCCGCATCGGCGGTAACGTTCGGGCGCGCCTCGTAGATCATCGCGACCACGCCGAGGGGAACCCTCACGCGCGTCATCCTCAGGCCGCTGTCGAGCGTGCGTCCCTCGAGAATCTCGCCGATGACGTCGTTCTCGGAGGCGAGCTGGCGCAACGCATCCGCGATGCCGACGATGCGCTCGGGTGTTAGGAGCAAGCGATCCTGCAGCGACTCCTTCATCGAGTTCGCCTTGGCGCGGGCCATGTCCTCGTCGTTGGCGACAAGGATTCGCGGGGTCTGGTCGACCAGCGCATCGGCCATGGCCAGCAGCGATGCATTGCGCGTTGCGGCATCGGTGCTCGCCAGCTTCACGGAGGCCTCTCTTGCCTTCAGGGCCTTCTCATATGCTTCGGACTTGAGTTCCATATCTCCCCTGCCTTTTGCGCTTATCGTGCCTGATGCGGCATCTGATGGCTTTGCGCGCCGTTCTTTCCCTAATGATAGCCCAGAGAAGCGCAGTTGGGCGCCTCGCGTGATTCCCAGCGTTGTATAATGCAGGCAAACTCCCGCAGATTGCGGGCTCTTCTGGGCTTGAAGGGGGCATCATGGGCTGCATCCGCATCATCAAGGGCGATATCTGCAAGATGGACGTCGACGCCATAGTCAACGCCGCGAACACCACGCTGCTCGGAGGAGGGGGCGTCGACGGGGCGATCCATCGCGCTGCGGGTCCGAAGCTTCTCGAGGAGTGCCGCGGATTCGGAGGATGCGAGACCGGAGAGGCACGCATCACCGCAGGATACGACCTGCCCGCACGCCATGTGATCCACACGCCCGGCCCGGTCTGGAAGGGCGGGCGCAACGGAGAGCCGAGGCTGCTGCGCGCGAGCTATACCAACTCTATGCAGCTGGCGGCCGACAACGGATGCAAGACCGTGGCGTTCCCCTCGATCAGCACTGGAGTGTATGGATATCCCATCGACAAGGCCGCGCGCGTGGCGCTATCGGCGATCTCGGCCTGGACGCAACGAGGCGATCTCGAAGTGACGATGGTCTGCCATAGCGACAGGGATCTGGCGGCATACAGGAATGCCGCTGAAGATCTTGGCTTGGAATTCCTTGAGAATTAGAGCCAGCTCGGCCTACAGGTAGTACATCGGGTTGAGCGCTTCCCCACCGATCTCGACTTGGAAGTGCAGATGCGGACCGGTCGAGTAGCCGGTAGTGCCCACGACGCCGATGTTCTGACCCTTCTTGACCTGCGTTCCCTTGGTCACATATGGCGTTGTTGCCATGTGCATGTACTTGGTGGTGAGCCCGCCGCCATGGGAGATGACGACCCAGTTGCCTGCCGAGCTGCTGTAGCCCGCGATGATCACCGTACCGGCCTCGGCGGCGTAGATCGGAGTGCCCTGGGCGGCAGCGAAGTCGACACCCTTGTGGAACGAGTTGTCGAAGGACCTCCAGCCGAATGTCGAGGAGATCATCCTGTAGCCTGGGCACGGATGCGCGAATTGCCCTGTGCCTGCTATGACGTCATCGGTGACCTTGTAGCCCTGCTCGCGTGCGCGGCGCTTCGCGGCCTCCTCTGCCTTCTTGGCGGCCTCCGCCTGGGCCTTCTCCTCGGCTAACAGCTCCTCGTACTCCTTGTTGAGTTTGTCGATCTCCTTCTTCATCTCGGAGGCCTTCTTCTGGAGCTCGGCCTTCGCGGCCTTGGCGACCTCCATCTGCTTTGCCGCCTCATCGCCCTGCTTCTGCGCCTCTATGCGCGCAGCCTCGGCCTCTTCCCTAGCCTTGCGGCATTCCTCGACAAGAGCCTTGTCATGGTCGTTGATCTTGTCGACCATCGACATGTTGGTGGCGAAATCCGAGAAGGATTCGGCGCCGAGCAGCACGTCCATCATCGAAGGACGGCCATTGCGATAGATCGAGACCGCGCGGTCTGAGAGTTGCTGCTTGATCTCCGCGATGCGCTGCTCGCATTCTGCTATCTTCTGTTCGGCGGCCTTCTGCGCAGCTATGGCGTCATTGTACGCCTTGAGCGCAGCGTCATATTCGGCTTGCTTGGCGTTGATCTCGGTTTGCAATGCATCGAGCTTCTCGACCATCTTGTCGGCCTCGGCCTTCTTCTCCTTGGCGGTGACGCCATAGGCATCGCCAGAGGTCAATGCCAATGGGATGAAGAAAGCAGCCATCGCGATTGCGAAAGCGATGAGAAACGCTATAAAACCATGACGGCCTTGTTTGGTTCGCTCCACCAATGAGTACCTCGATTCGTGAGAGCATGGGGTTCGTTTGTCGTCATATTCATATGTTGCGGGCATCGCCCGTATGGGTAAAGGTTAGCAAAACTGACAACTGGCAACAACGTCAATTCGATGAATGCATCATCTCTTCACTTTTGCCAGGAAGCGAAAAACACAGGAAAAGCGCGCGATCGAGCCCTTCTGCGCCCTAAGGAAGCAGCGAAAAGCTCCTGGTAGAACCCGTCCACCAGGGGCTTCGAAGGTGAGATGCGCGACTCCCCTACTCGCTCGGATCGCTCGGATCGCTCGGAATCGAATCGTAGACCGGCGACTCGGCCGCCGTGCAATCGTCGCTTCTCTTCGGGAAGGGCTCGATGGAATCGAATGCCGGAGCCGAGGAAGCCATGCAGGCCTTGCCCGGGCCCCTCATGATCGGTTGGCCGTCGGTTGTGTAGGCAACTGGCGCCTCCACTGGATCCGCAGGCTCTGGAACAGCCGCTGGCGCGGACTCTATGCTGACGGGAGTGCCGCCGCACTGGGCGCAGAAGCGATGCTCGGGCTTCATCGGGGCGCCGCATTGCGAGCAGACGATCCCCGAGCCCAAGTCCGCGGACGCAGGGGCGCTGGCCACGGCGGCCGCTGCGGCAGACTGCGCAGCCCTCTGGGCCTCCGCCTTCTCGGCGGCTGCGCGCTTGGCGGCTTCCTTGGCCTCGATCTCGCTGGCGGTGATCGAGTCTATCTCCTGGTTGCAGCTGAAGATCTTCGCGTCCAGCTCCTGGATCTGCCTCACCAGATCGGGATACTTGGCAGCCAGCGCCTCGCTTCTGGGATCATCGAGATAGATGCGTTCGCCGAGCTCGGTGAGCAGCTTGGTGCGGTCCCTGTTGGTATCGGCGATCTGCGCCTTGAGCGCGAGCTTCTTCCTCTTGTTGTCAACCTTGTTGACGCCCTTGCCCATGAACTGGCCTGCATCGTCTAAGAATCCCATTGCGCTTCCTTTCGAACCTGCCAACGCGCAACTGCGCGAAAATGTTGCCGCGGTACTCTTCTACTGCCGATTATAAGCGTTGATTCATCAATCTTAACTGCCCGTTAAACAACTCAAGGTAAAACCATAAACCCAATTCATTTACGATTATCCAATGTCGACTCGGACCATCGAGCGCAGCTATGCGCCTCGATCGGCTTGGAGGCCTCTTTGGGAAAGCTCGGAAGAACAACGATTGCGGCGATTCTGGCTGTGGCCCTGTCCCTTTGCGCTTTCGCATTCGGAAGCGTCGCATTCGCCGCTGAGAGCGGGGAGGCCGCAGCCACGCAGGCTCCCGCGCCGAAGGGCGATCCCAACAACCCCGACTCCAACTACACCGGCTCGGCCGAGATTCCTCCTCATGCCTCGATCACGACGATCTTCCACAAGCCCGCCTCAGAGCGAATATTCGTGATCTTCGCCCCCTACCTCGAATGGGATGACATCAGCGCCGAGAGCACCCCGAATCTCTACTCGATCCTCGACGATGCCGGGCTCGGCAACGTGATCACGCGCGATGACCTGCGCAGCCCTGGTGACACGGTCACCGCGAACGAGACGGCTCTTTCGCTGGGCATGGGCTGTTGGGTGCGCGACATCGCAGACTTCAACACGATGACCACGGCGAAGGGCGGAGAGTTCCTGAGGAGCACCAACGACTTCAAGCTGCTCTCGGGCATCGGAAACCTCTACGCCAAATACGGCTTCCGCACCATCGCAATCGGCTGCAGCGACATCAAGCACTCGCACGTGCGCCCCGCAGCAGCGCTCATCCTGAACTCCGATCGAACGCTCGATATCTCCTGCACCAGGCCCGAGAGGCTCCTGGTCGAAGACGAAGGGTACGCATTCGGCGTTCGCACCGACATGAGGA
Source organism: Coriobacteriales bacterium (assembly GCA_017515355.1). GTDB lineage: Bacteria > Actinomycetota > Coriobacteriia > Coriobacteriales > CADBOM01 > RGIG5709. The sequence continues at coordinate 835 of JAFWGD010000226.1, read as the reverse complement.
GGTTTTCCAAGGAGCTCGACTCCGCGCTGGCGAAGGCCTCGGGAACGCGCTCGCTCGTCTCGCTCGATTGCGGCGACCTCTACAGAGCGGGCAGCTATCGCGTGGAGAACCCTGGCGAGGATGCCGATGCCTATTGGAGCAAGGCAATCGCCACCTTCGATGCCAGCGTTGGCCTCGCGATCGAGAACTGCGGCCCGAACGACTGCATCTTCATCGTCGGCTGCCTCGGGCGCGTCACGCAATCCGATCACCAGGATGACAACTACGCGCCGCTGATCTTCTATGGCTCGGGAATCGACGGGCGCCTCTGCTCGGCTTCTCTGCAGCGCGACGACCTCGTCGGGCTCAACGATGTCACCCGGATGCTCGCGGTCCTCCCTGGCCTTAACAACGAGCCCGTCGGCGTCGGCAGGTACCTCAGGACCGTAGAGGGTTCTGAAACGACGCCTGTCGAGGAGCTGATCGCCCAACTAGATGCCGATACCGACTACTCGGTTGCCATCAACACCTGCCAGCCGAAGATCGTCGTCATCACGCTGGTATTCGGCGTCTTCATGCTGGTCTTCTCGCTGCTGATATTCCTCTTCCGCATCAAGCTCAAAGGCTCTGCGGTGCGCTGGATGGTTCCGCTCACCCGCGTCCTGCTCATCACGCTAGCGGCCTATCCGCTCGCCGCCAACGTCATGGGGCTTTTCGCTTTCCGTGGAATCACCGCCAACACGGCGATCCTGCTCTTCGGCATCTGCCTGGCCGCTATCGTCGCCATCGCGCTCATCATCGCGCGCTTCAGGGGCTGGACTACCGGCCTGCTCTTTACGCTCGGAGCCACCGTCGC
>JAFWGD010000225.1 GCA_017515355.1 Coriobacteriales bacterium | reverse complement strand
CCTATTACTGCGGCTACTTCGACTTGGATCCTAACATGGCGGTGTTCGAAGACGGAAAGCTCGTGGGCTTCTACCTCTGCACTGACGGCCTGGATTATTCCGGGCGCGGAAGATACAACTACACGATCGATGATTGGGGCTTCCCCGGCGATGATGCGTTCAGATACCTCAAGTACGGACGCCACATGCACCTGTTCCTCTTTGCGGATGCGGAGTCGCATAAATGGGACGAATGGAGCCTTTTGGAGAGGGACCCAGAGGCCGAGTACAAGTCTTATCTCACGTTCTAGGAGCTAGGCGCGGCAGCATGGTTGTCGAAGCGCTAACCTATGTTTGCAAGCACTGCTGCGCGTCGAGGTGCCTAAATGAAGGAATTCGCAGCCAAACGCCCCATCATCTTCGAGATCGTCCTGATCGTCGTTGCGTTCGCGCTCGCCTTCGCCGTGTCGGCAGCTTGCCAGATTCTGGGTTCCGCAAACAGCGATTTCAACATATCGGTAGCGCGAATACTGGTCGCACTGCTCTTGATTGCCATCTTCCACAGCTGCTTCGATTGGAAACGGCAGTTCTCCGGAGCGCTGATCGCACTTCCTGCGCTGCTCTTCGTTGCATGGAACATCGCCAACCACTACCTCTCGCACGGCGCCTTCGCTGCCCCGAGCGCAGAGATCGTGATCCTCGGAATCGCGCCGGCGCTGTTCGAGGAAATCCTGTTCAGGGGCATCTTCATCCATAACCTGAAGGCCAGCGGGAAAAGCGACATGTTCGCGCTTCTCGTCTCCGCGGCCATCTTCGGGTTGATCCACCTGACGAACGCCATGAACGGGGATCTGCTGAACGCGCTAGTGCAAACCGGATACTCCACGGTGGTCGGCCTCGTGTTCGGAGCGGTCTACATCAAGAGCGGAGATCTTGCATCGCTGATCGTCATCCACGCAGCTATCGACATAACCAACAGGATTTTCATGGGCGCAACAAGCTCTCCGACGATAGCGGTGGCGATCTTCATCGCACTGCTCGTCGTCGAGATAGCCTATGCGCTGCTGATCGTATCGAGAAAGCCGAAGAAGGCGGATAATGCTGATTGACGGATAGATGCCCGTCAGATTGCAACGCAAAGGATGCGAAGATGATGTCGATGTTCGAGCTGCAAGACGAGAAGAGCGAGCAGATCTCGCGGATCATGAAGTACGAGGACATGATGCGCTTGGCGCAACAGCTGCTAGAGGCAGATGAGCTCTCCGAGGAAGAGGCGGAGATGTTGAAGGCGCTGTGCAGCATGCTCGAGGCCTATTACGGCAGCGACGAGTGGAAGCGCGATTTCGAGGCCGACGAGGCAGGGCTCATCCCTAAGGATATTAATCGCGGCGTCCTCTCAGAGGATGGGCTCTACAACCTGCTGGAAGAATTCAGGAGCTGGAGTTTGCAGCTTAGCGAACAGCCAAAGCCGGAGGGCTCTGTGAAGCTATCTGATTTCGACGAGAAGCACGTCCGGGTAGAGAGCATCTACGGAGATACGTTCAGCGGCGTTGCCGACTTCTTCGATTCCTGCTTTCTATTCGATGAATACGGCATGGACGAAGATGGCATCAGAGTCGACGACTTCATCATCCTCGAATCGCAGATCGCATCGATCGAGGAAATCGAGGTTCATGGCACGGCGGAACTGCGAACTGAAAGGCTGATCCTGCGCAGGTTCCGCCCCGATGACGCTCCCGCCCTGCACCAATACTTGGGCTTAGACCCGTCGACGTACGAGTACTCCGGATGGAACCCCTACGCTACTCCCGAAATGGCACAGGCAGCCGTAGAACGCTTCATCGCCAGCTACGAAGACGTGCATTCATATAGCTGGGTCCTCGACGTGGATGACGTCGTGGTTGGAACGATCGGTGCCTACGACTACGAGAATGATCGGATTGAGGTTGGCTTCAGCATCGTCAAAGGATGGCGAGGCCGAGGATTGGCCACCGAGGCACTTGAGGCAGTGTTGGAATACCTGACGGAAAACGAGGGAATCTCCTGTGTAACCGCTTGGTGCGCCGCCGACAACATGGGGTCGCGGAAAGTCCTTGAGAAGGCAGGGATGAAGCTCGTAGCCATCGAGAAGGATGCGCTCCAGATCGGAGACAGGATGCTCGACAAGCTGCTGTTCGAGTATCGGATGTGATTCGGCTCATCTAATCGGGAATGCGAAAATGAAGATCAAACTGACTCCCGATAGGAACATGATGGTCCGGAAAGCGAAGACCGGGCGGACGCCTCTTCTTGTGATATCTCCGAAAGGGGCCGTGAAGGACGCTCCAGCAGTCCTTTGGATTCACGGCGGCGGATATGTAACCGGGATGAAAGAGATGGTTTACATGTCCCGTGCAGCGGATTTCGTGAAGGAGTTCGGTGCGGTGGTCGTGTCTCCCGGATATCGCCTTGCGTGGCAAAAGCCATACCCCGCTGCGGCAGAAGACTGCTATTCAGCGCTTCTGTGGCTATACAAGCATGCGGAGGAATACGGAGCGAGCAGAGACAAGATCATCGTCGGCGGAGAGAGCGCAGGGGGCGGGCTTGCCGTATCGGTCTGCATGAGAGCGCGCGATACGGGAGATGTTCCGGTGCTCTTCCAATTGCCGCTCTACCCGATGCTCGACAATCTCGACACCGAATCATCGAAGGATAACCACGGCAAGATTTGGAATACCCGCAGGAACCATTTTGGCTGGAAGATGTACTTGCGCAAGAACGCGAAGGAACGCGTTGAGCCTTACGCGTCGCCCGCAAGACAGACGGACTACTCAGGCCTTCCACCGTGCTATACCTTCGTTGGCGATGGGGAGCCATTCCTCTGCGAGACATTGGATTACGTCGAGCGATTGAGGGAATCTGGGGTTCGAGCGGAAATCGACATCTATCACACGGATCGCCATGCATTCGACATGCTTCGCCCAGACGATGATCTGAGCAAACAGGCGGAACTCCGCCTCAATGAGAAATTCAGAGAGATAATTCGATGAGTTTCCGTTCGTTGCGATGGAAGATGTTCCGACGTGCCAATTCTTTGCAGAAATCTAAAAATCACCCTGCGTAAGGGGTTGCATGTGACGTTGCGTCATGAGCTAATCTCGACGCGAAAGAGGTGAGAGGCTATGTCGAAGCACTACACAACGGGAGAGATCGCGAAGCTCTGCGGAGTGACAGTCCGCACGGTCCAATACTACGACACCAGGGGAATTCTCGTTCCAAGCGAGTTGAGCGATGGCGGGCGCAGGCTCTACTCGGAGGATGACCTGAAGCGCATGAAAGTCATCTGCTTCCTGCGCGAGCTGGGCCTTCCCATCGATTCGATCGGCAAGCTCATGTCCGAGAAGGACCCTGGCAGCGTTATCGAACTGATACTCGACCAGCAGGAAGCTGCTTTGAAGGGCGAGGTCGAGCAACGCGAGGAGCAGCTGGAAAAGATCTCCGAGCTGAAGGCTGGGTTGAAGAGCATAGGCGAATTCTCCATGG
>JAFWGD010000224.1 GCA_017515355.1 Coriobacteriales bacterium | reverse complement strand
GCCTCCTTCTCGAAAATCACATGCGTACCGGGATATTCGGTGAAATCGGGGCCCTTGTAGTAGGAGCAGAGCATCGCGTCGACGTCGTCTCCGCCGATCTCAAGCAGCCATTCGAATGCATCGCGGCTCTCCTCGATGAAAAGCCACAGCAGATCCTCGTCGACGCGGCTTCCGCTGATTCGCATCCAGTCGCGTGCGAACTGCCTCTTGTCGATGTGGACGCCCGCGCGATCCTGGATGCTCGAGCCGATGGTAGCGATGTGCGCTCCTCGCGCCGAGAGTCCGGAGTGCTTCTCGACCACCACCGCATCGATTCCGAATTGCGTGAGTCTGGCCCCTGCGGCGAGACCCGACATGCCACCGCCTACGATGATGACATCGCTCTCGATGGTCTCGGCAATCAGCGACTCGTCGATCTTGGCGGGCGGGGTGCCCCAAGGATACCTTTCGGCACGTGCTTTCGCGACCTCGTTGGCGTATGTCGCGATTCGATCCCGGGTATCTTCATCTACAAACTCGGCGTTCTCGTTCTCAGCCATCTCAGTCCAATCTCGCAAGATTTCCATCGGGTAAGAGTATATCGAATTCAGCCTTGGCGGGAGAGCTCGCACCTTTGCCGTGGAACGAAGACCGCTCTGGCCAAATAGCGTTCCATTTTTGCTGTGGCGCAGGGATGGGATATGGGCGAAAATGGAGAATGGCACAGACGAGAAGCCATCGAAGAAGGAGAGACGATGTACGAAGAGCTGTATGAGCCGCTGCCGGATTTGGACGCGTGTCTTGAGCGCATTGGCTATACGGGACCTGTCGAGCCAACCGTCGAGGTGCTCGATGAGCTGGTCATGGCGCAGCTGCTGAGCGTGCCGTTCGACGACCTCGACGTCAGCGATTTCGGGCTCGTCCCCTCGCTGGGAATCGCAGATCTCTTCGACAAGATCGTCACGCGCCGTCGAGGAGGCTATTGCTTCGAGCTCAACGGGCTATTCGCGGCCATGCTTCGCGCCATCGGATTCGATGTCACCCCCATCACTGCGCGCATCACCACCTGGACCCCGATGCCATGCGCGACGACCCATCGCGGAAGCATCGTAACCATCGACGGCGTTCGCCGCTGGTGCGACGTGGGATTCGGCGGTCCGGCACCAGCCAGCTCGGTCATGATCGACACCGACGAGATGCAGCGAACGCCAACGGGCGACTTCAAATTCAGGTTCGATGGCCGCTGGCATGTCCTGGACGCATACACGTCGTCAGGCGTGACGCCCACCATCTGCTTCGACGACCACGAGGCGCTCGAAGTCGACTTCCTCATGCCCAACTTCTGGTGCTCCTCCCACCCGGATTCGATGTTCCGCAAGATGCGCATAGTCAACCTGCTCACCGCAAATGGCAACAAATCGATCAACGGCGATGTGTTCAAAATCCGCGCCGATGGCGAGGTGATGGAGCGCAAGATCGAGAGCGAGGACGAGTTCAGGGCAATCCTCAAGGAGCACTTCGGAATCGCATATCCGCTGGTAGAGAGCTGATTCCGCCCGCCGCGGATTCGAGCGCTACAGCTCGTACAGCTCAGGCCTGATCCTATCGAAATAGGACATCCTCCCCATTCCCTCGTCGGGATGCTCCCGAGGAAGGTCGGGACCGATCTCGGCTATGAGTATGTGGTCTGAGCTGCCAAAGTGCGATGCAATCAGCTTGCCGTATGGGTCGTAGAGCGCGATGCCGCCGCCCTTGCGCCGACCGTCCTCGCGGTATCCCAGCGCATTGCAAGCTGCCAAGTAGACGCCGTTGTCGCTGGCCCGCGCTGGCAGGAAGCGCTCCCAGGATTCAAGGCGTCGCTCCCCTCCTATGCCGGAGGCGAACGGAGCGATGATCAGCTCTGCGCCCTTGGCGCGAAGCGTGGCGGAGATCTGCGGAATGTGGGATTCCCAGCAGAGTTGGATGCCCATGCTAACGCCGGGAATGGTGGCCACGGGCAGCTCGTCTCCCGCAGTGAAAGCCCCATCCTCATAAGGCCCGAGATGTGTCTTGCGATAGGACAGCGTCTGGGATGGCGAAGCAACCATATGCTTGACGAATGGATGCTCGGCGCCGCCAGCCTCGATGAAACCGAACGATATGGCGATGCCGGCCTTCTCCGCCAGCGCCTTCGCTGCATCGACTCGCGGGTCATCGGAAGCGATCGCAACATCTGAATCGCTCGCGCTGTAGCCAGTCAGGCATGCCTCGGGGAAGCAGACGAGCGAGCACCCCTGCTCGGATGCCTCGTCCACGAAGCGCGCCATCTTCTCGAGATTGGCGTCAACGCCACCGATCTCAGACTCCATCTGAACGACCGCGATTCGAATCCGCTGCAAGCGAAACCTCCTCAGCCCCATTGCCAACCTTGGAAAGATTGACACGCAAACGGGCGAGGTGTCAACAGCGCAGGGTCATGGGCTTTTGGTTTGACGGACAAGGCGAAGACATGCAGGGCCTATGCGTGGTAACATACGGCATCGTACCAACCAGTCTCGATGAAACGGCGGTTATCGGATGAAGCCAACGCGGGTCCTCTTCGTGTGCCACGGCAACATTTGCCGCTAGGTAAGCGCGCAGTACATGCTGCAGCACATGGTCGATGAGCGCGGACTTTCCGACCGCTTCGTCATCGACTCGGCTGCGTGCCGCAGCGACGAGATAGGCAATCCCATCTATCCTCCGGCAAGGCGCAAGCTCGTGGAGCATGGCGTGCCGATCGGCAACCATCGCGCCGTCAAGATCGCAAAGCGCGACGGAGACGAGTGGGACCTCATCGTAGGCATGGACGTGGAGAACATGCGCGATCTCAAACGCATCCTCGGACCGAACCCCAGAGCGCAGGTCGTCAAAGCTCTCGAGTTGCTCGGCAGCAACGATGACATCGGAGACCCCTGGTGGACAGGCGATTTCGACACGGTCTTCTACGAGTTGGACGCGGTATGCGAGGAAATCATCGCAAGGTATGGCCAAGGCAACCAAGACTGATGGGAAAGGCGCAAATGGACGGCAGGAAACCACAGCTTTCTAATCTGACGGCCGCCACGCGCAAAGAGCTGCTCTCGGCGCTCTGCAGCCAGATCGACGAGGCCTACCGCGAGGCGCTTCGCGATGGGGACGCGAGCCTTGACATCAACGAGTCCAACCGCGCAACGATGCTGAGAATGCTGCAGATGGAAGACGAAGCCCAGCGCCTCGAAGGCTCGGTGGATGCCTCCTCTGCACGGGAGCTCGCCAGCAGCCTGGAGGCATACCTGGACAAGTACATGGTTGACAGGCCGCAGGCGCATATCTGGATCATCCTCGCCTGCCTGTTCTCGTCGTTTATCGCCGAAGAGCCGATGCATCCCCAGGGCCCTGCGGGCTGGGAAAGGCTGGCTTCAGGCTCCTACGTGTGCCCCGCCCGCGAGGATGTGCCCGGCAGCCTATGCCGCTGGTGCGTCTGCGAGCCGGTTTCGTAGAGCAAGAAAATCGAAAACCCTGAAATCTCCCTTCCGCTTGTCCAAGAAGAAGGACAGGCGCAACCGTCAGCGCCCTCTATGCTCTCTACGAACGACAAGCGAGCCTAGGAGGCACGGGATGCGAAACAAGATCGCGAAACGAAACGCAGAGCGCGCAGCTGTAACACCCGCAAGCCAGCTGGAGCTGGCCGAGTGCATGCGCAAGCGCCTCCCGTCAAAGAGCAATGGGCCGGTGTTTTTCGAGGGGAAACTCGTGCTTTCCCTCTCATTTTGCCGCGAAAGCGCGTCGACTCCGATGAGCAAGTGCGCTCCTAGCTGCTGCGAACCGGTGGACACGCTGAGGCTCTGGAGCCCCGAGCGCTGCCTGTGGCTCAAGCACAGCCCGGTCGTGCACAGGTACGAGTTCTTCGACATCGTTGACATCGGTGGGAATGCGGTATGGGAGGGGTGCCTCGACACGCAGCGCGAAGTCGCGCTCGATGAGGATGCGCTGATCGAGGGCAACGCCGAGCTCTATCGCTGGCGCTTCGTCCCTACTCCCCGCGGATCTTGCTGAGGAGCTTCTTCAGCCCCTTGTGCCTAGAGCTGAAGTCGGGCAATGCCCAAGGGTCGTCCTGCGCGAGGTACTCTCTGAGCTTGTCCAGCTCATCGGGCTCGTAGGCATCGACTCCGATGAGACGCAGACGGGTTGCGAAGAGGCCCTCGCCCGGCACCAGCTTCGAGGAGAATGTGCCGTCGTACACCTCATGCGCGCCGCAGCTCGGGCTGCGCGGTTGAAGGATCGCGAAATCTGCGTGCTCGTGCATCGCGATCTTCATCGCCTCTTGCGCGCCCTTGTGGAACTGCGCGTCCATCGGCTCGCCATCGGCGCTCACGACGCGCGGACCTACGAGCTCGCACGGTGTGCGCGGCGTCGGCAGCCCCCCGAGCACCTCTGGGCACACCGGGATGGCCTCATGATCCTTGAGGAATTCGACGACGCGCTCATCGTAGTTGTTCGAGCCATCGTATCTGCAGTTCTCTCCCAAAAGGCACGCGCTGACGATGATCTTCATGCTCGCTCCCGCTCCAAATCGACAAGGCGGCTTTCGCGCCCTGCCCTCTCTTCTCGTTGGTTGAATGATACCGCAAGCGTCACATCTACCGTTGGATGGCCTTGCAATGATAGAATTTTCAGGAAGGAGCATTGAATATGAGCGAGCCGAAACGGAAATCGAACGCTGGAAAGCGCGTGAAGTACACCATCTTTGCGATTATCGTCGCAGCGCTGGCCATATTCGGCACGCTCTACTTCATCACCCACGCCAACCCGGACAAGGGATCGAAGGCCAATTCCAGAACAACCGTATTCAGGGATGCCAAGGAGCTCAGCGCCTACTGGCTGTACCAAGGCGGAGTCAGCGGCGCAACCAAGTGCTGGAATGCCTTTTGCGGCGAGGAGATGGACACGACGAACATCGACGATTACGAGCGCATCAGGCTGCTCAGCATCGTCAACGGCGAGATTCGATACGACTCGCTCAACAGCTACGCCATCAACTCCGGCTGCAAGACCATTATCGACATCGACACCGGATTCACCCCTCGCGCAGCGGTAATCGGGCGCTCTGGCGTTCAATACATCGGACTCGGCGAGCGCAATGTGATCGAGAAGCTCAACATAGCCTACGAGAACCTCGTCTCCGAAAAGACCATGGATCACATCGAGTTCTACGTCGCCAGCGGCACGAGCTCCACCTCTATGGAGGACATCAGCAAGCAGTTCGATGGAGAGGTCTGCATCATCGCCGAGGGTGTCTTCTCGCAGCTCGATGAGGAGGGGCAGATCCAAATGTTCGAGAACTGCAAGCTGCTCCTCGAGGCTCACGGCGGCTGCATCGTCACCTCCGACTACGTGGCGGCCGACATCCTGGGCAGCGTGGCTGGCGCGCTCTACGGCGCGAGCGACGGCGCCATCGTCTGTTCGAAAACCAAGAGCCTCTACACAGAGGCCATCGGCGCCAACATGCGCAACCCGTTCGAGCTCAACGACAAGTCGCGAAGGCTGATTG
>JAFWGD010000223.1 GCA_017515355.1 Coriobacteriales bacterium | reverse complement strand
CGCTGTCATCGCCGAGCTTGGCAAGATAGCGCATATGGTTCTCGACGGTCTGCTCGCGCTGCTCGTTCACAACCCTGCGGCCCTCGTCGGTAATGCGGATGTTGACCTTGCGCTTATCGAATTCATCCTTCTCACGCGTAACAAACCCGCGACGCTCGAGAGAGCTGACGATCTGGGTGATGCGGGGCCTCGTAAGCGAGACTTGATCGGCGATCTCGACTGCGGTCGTATCCTGATCGAGAGACTCGAGGAACAGAAGGACGCAGAATTCGCCCTGGGTGAATTCGCGGACCGTCTGCGTTGCCTTGAGGATGACACGCTCGGTAAGGGTTACGGAACGTTCGGCTAGCTCGCGAAGGTAGCCGTCCATGACGGGCGTTTCGAATTCAACATTATCCCGATGCATAAAATAATCCCCCAAACAATTTAAGATTTTATGCGCTGCTATTTTAGTGCAACGAATGCGGGTGTAACTGCTCAATCTTGAATTCAACGTAAAGTCAAAATATTAGTTAGTAAATTAAATAACAATACTTGTATATAAGTAAGTGAATTAAACGATAGAGAACAGGATGCCCATCAGAATTAAGGGGCGCTTGATCTTGTTTTCCTACTAACTGGAGGCTGGGATGCAAGGGGCAATCATCTCATAGTGTTACCAGCACGATCGTTCAACCGAATCTCGACCAAGGAGGAGACAATGGGCTATTCCGTCGACGACAAGTGCAAGAAGCTTGCAAAGAATCCCGAGGCTGCAGCCATCATCACCGAGTATTCTGCCGGCTTCACCACCGACCCCCAGATGAAGATGGTCATGGGCCTCACCCTGCGCAAGCTCGCCAGCTTCCCGCAGGCCAAGGAGCTCGCCGACCATCTCGATGAGATCGATGCACGTCTGAAGGCCATCGAAGACTAGAGCACCAACCGGGGAATTCCCTCCCATGCAAGAACGCGGGACAGGCGCGAATGCCAGTCCCGCTTTGGTTTACATGAAGGACGTCTTGTGCTGGGGGCCTATCCGGCGACCTTATCGCGTATCTCCATCGCTTTGAGGAGCATGCGTATGCGCAACTGCGTATCGGGATCGTCGAGGTCCACATCGAGCTCCCGCTTGATGCGTGAAAGACGCTCGAGCAGCGTGCTGCGGTGCACGAATAGGTCGTTTGCCGTTTTGGTTATATTCGTGTTGTTGTCGAGGTATATGCGCAGCGTCTCTATGTAGCTGGTGGTTGATTCCTCGTCATGCTCCATGAGCCGTCGCAGGCCATCGGGGCAGAGCATGTCGAGCGGAAGCTCGCCGAGGGACCCCACGATCATGTCCTCTAGGGCATGGTCCTGGAATGTATGGATAGTCTCACTTGGAGCGAAGAGCTCGCCGTTCTCGAGCGCAATGTTGGCCTCGAGATAGTAGAGGCGTGCTTGCACCAGGTCGCGAACCGGGTCGGAGATCCCTGCCGACATCCCCATCGTGGAGATATACGGGTCAATCGCATCGCGGATCGCATCGATGTAGGGTCGCTTCCGGTCGAGTTCGTCGAGGTCGATAAACGATACGACGGAGTTGCGATGGTGCTCGAAGGTGATGCTTCTCGGGAACATGCTCTCGACCATGTTCCTGATATAGCCGATCGGCAGATTTGCCAGGCGGTTCGAAAGCTTGAGGCGCATGCAGACGAACCGTCGCTGGCTTGCAGCGCGTTCGAAGAGGTCCCTGCCGACGGAATCGAGGGGGTATCCCTCGACGAGGTCCTGCACTGCGCGACGTATGGTGCCCTTGTCATCTGCCTCGAGCGCCGATAGCTGCCTAAGCGCTCGGATGATGTGATCGCCCAGCACCTTCAGTATCGGGCCGTCGCTTTCCCGATGCGCGCGCGAACCAT
>JAFWGD010000222.1 GCA_017515355.1 Coriobacteriales bacterium | reverse complement strand
TCGACGCCCAGCTCCACGGCATCTCGATCGGACGCGTCGACCAGTACTTCAACTCCTTCTACGAGAAGGATCTCGCAGAGGGGCGCATCACTCGCGACGAAGCCCAGGAGCTCATGGATCTCTGGTACCTCAAGTTCGCGGAGATGAACAAGCCTTGGAGCCACAGGGCCACCCGTTCGGGCCCAGGTTACGGCTCGGGTCAGCTCATCACCGTCGGCGGAGTGCTCCGCGACGGCTCCGATGCCACCAACGACATCACCTACATGTGCCTGCGCGTCACCGAGCGCCTCGGCCATGCGCAGCCGTGCGTGACCTGCCGCATCCACCAGAACATGCCCGATGAGCTCTGGGATCAGGTCTTCAATACCATCGCAGTCGTCTCCGGACTCCCCTCTTTCGAGAACGACGACGTAATCATCCCGACGCTGATGCGCCGCGGCTTCACCCTTGAGGATGCGCGCGACTACTCGATCGTCGGCTGCATCGAGCTAGGCGGCACCGGCAACAGCTGGCCGCAGTGCGGCTCCACCGGCGGCGGCGAGGCATACATCAACCTGCCCGCAGCGCTCCTGCACGCCATCAACAACGGAACCAACCCATTCCAGTTCCCCGGCGCGCCCGAGCCCGTCCAGACCGGCCTCTCCACTGGCTACCCGTATGAGATGGAGAACATCGAGCAGGTCAAGCAAGCCTACTATGACCAGCTCAAGTTCTTCATGAAGTGGGAGATCGACAACACGTGCGCGTACCAGTACGTGACGAGGCACAACCTGCCCGTGCCGATCGTCTCCGCCGCCATGGAAGGCTGCCTCGAGCAGGGTCGCGACGTCATGAACAACGGCGCGAAGTACACCAGCTGCGGCATCTCCTCGATCGGAACCGGCAACGTCGCCGACTCTCTCGCGGCGATCGACACGCTCTGCTTCAAGACGAAGCGCTTCACCACCCGCGAGTTCTACGACGCGATGATGGCGAACTGGGAGGGCGAGCTTGGCGAGCAGGTCCACGCGGCCATCGTCAACGAGTGCCCGCACTTCGGCAACGGCGACCCCTACGTCGACGAGTTCGGCCGCTGGGTCTTCCATGTCTTCGCCGAGATCTCGAATGGCCACATGACCCTCAATGGCATCTACCAGGCCGGAACCTTCCCGGTAACCTGCAACGTCGTCTTCGGAACGATGACGACCGCCACGCCTGACGGCCGCTACACCGGCGAGCCTCTGGCCGACGGCATCTCCGGAGTCCAGACCCGCGACGTCAACGGCCCGCTCGCAGTGCTCAAGTCGGTCAGCGAATACGACTGCTTCGAGTACGGAAACGGCACGCTGTTCAACATGAAGTTCGGACACAACATCATCGCCAACGAGCAGACCCGCAGCAAGGTCCGCGACCTCATCGAGACCTACTTCTTCGATTACAACGGCATGGAGATCCAGCTCAACTTCGTCGACTCCAAGACGATGAAGGAAGCGCAAATCGATCCTGAGAAGCACAAGGACCTCATCGTCCGCGTCGCCGGATTCTCCGCCTACTTCGTCGAGCAGGCCGAGGAGAGCCAAAACGACCTCATCCGCCGCACCGAGCAGGAAGTCGGCTAGGCTCCTGCTCCCGTGCAACATATCGGCACGTTTCGGAGGTCTCGTCGGGAAGTTTCCGGCGAGATCTCCTGATTCATATCCCCTTTCGAAGGAATCCTGAGCCGTCGCAGGCTCCATCGGAGGGATTTGGCAAGATGCATTCACGATATTGGGATGATTCGGCACAAAACCCTGACAAGTGGTTTAGAATGAAAAGGCTGTACATTGAATCATTGCCCAAGGATGGAAGGGCCTTCGGCATATTGCGTTAGCGAAAGCAAGCGATGAAAGGAGCAAGCATGGCACTACCAGCCGCCAAGTACCCCCTGACCTTGTCGCCCCTCAAGGTTGGACCGATCACCTTGAAGAACCGCATCCAGTTCGCGCCCCACGCGCTGAACATGGTTACCGCACAGGGCGAGCCCACAAACGACTTCGTCCGCAGCATCGAGAAGCAGGCCCGCACCGGCGTCGGCCTGATCACGATCTATGCAACCCCGGTCGATCGCGATACCGCAATCGACTACGCCTCGACGATCGATCTCACGAACGACAACTGCTGCTGCAACCTCGTCCGCGTGACCGAGGCTGCGCACATCCACGATGCCAAGATCTCGATCGAGCTCGTACATGCAGGCCGCGGCGCCGACCCGGCGCTCAACAAGAAGCCGTACGCGCTCGCTCCGTCCAACGTGCCGATCCCTGGCCAGCAGGAGAACATCAAGGTCATGGACGAGGACGACATGCAGCAGGTCATCAACAGCTATGTCGACTGCGCGCTGCGTGCAAAGCGCTGCAACTTCGACATGATCATGATGCACGCTGCGCATGGCAACCTGATCGCCCAGTTCCTCAGCCCGCTCACCAACAAGCGCACTGACGAGTACGGCGGATCGCTCGAGAACCGCTTCCGCTTCCCGCTGAGGCTCCTCAAGGCCGTCCGCGAGGCCATCGGAAACGACATCGCAGTCGAGATGCGCATCTCCGGCGACGAGCGCGTCGAGGGCGGAATGGGCATCGAAGAGGTCATCGAGTTCATCAAGCTCGCGCAGGAATACATCGACATCGCTCACATCTCCTCCGGCCTCGTGGTCGATTGGCGCGCTTCCTTCTACTGCATGCCTCCCTACTACAACCCGCGCGGTCTCAACGTCCCGCTGGCAAAGCAGATCAAGGACTGCGAAGAGATCAAGATCCCCGTTTCGGTCGTCGGCGGACTCGATTCTCTCGAGATGATCGAAGATATCATCGCCTCCGGAAGTGCGGATGTCGGCGTTGTCTGCCGTCAGCTGATGGCCGACCCGGATATGATCCACAAGACGCTCAAGGGCAAGCCCGAGGATGTCACCCCGTGCCTGCGCTGCTTCGGTTGCGCCGAGACCTTCGGCAGCTGGAGACGCTGCGCGGTCAACCCGAGCCTCGACATGCTTCCTCCGTATGACAAGATCTACAAGGCCGACGAGCCGAAGACCGTTCTGGTCGTCGGTGGCGGAACCGCTGGCATGCAGGCGGCCAGGACCCTCGTAGCACGCGGCCACAAGGTCACGCTGGCCGAGGCATCCGACCAGCTCGGCGGCGTCCTCCCGAGCATCTGCAACTTCTCGTTCAAGGGCGACCTCAAGAAGTACTACGAGTGGGCGGTTCGCACCACGATGAACTGCGGAGCCGAGATCCTGCTCAACACCAAGGTCGATGCGAAGTTCGTCGAGGATATGAACCCCGACGTCCTCTTCATCGCAGTCGGCTCCACTCCCGCCAAGCCTCCGATTCCGGGACTCGATAACGCTTACGGCGTCCTCGCAGTCGATCGCGGCGAGGTCGAGCCTCAAGGCAAGGTAGTCGTCTGCGGCGGCGGCGTTTCCGGTTGCGAGTGCGCTCTCGATCTCGCGATGCGCGGTTGCGATGTCACGGTTCTCGACATGATTCCGACCGACAGCTTCGCCAGCGGCCTCGCGGGAATCACCCGCAACATGCTGATGATGCTCATCGGCGACAACAACGTGAAGATGGTCGGCGAGCAGCGCGTCACCGAGATTTCCGGCAATGGCGTCAAGACCGTCGGTGCCGATGGCAACGAGAGCTTCTTCGAGGCCGACTACGTTGTCGACGCATTCGGAATGGTTCCGCGCAGGGATGTCATCGCGGAGCTCGACGGCCTTATCATCGACACCTACAAGGTCGGCGATGCCAACGTCATCGGCAACATCAAGGGCGCAAACTTCAAGGCCTACACGATGGCTTGCCTGATCTAGCGCATCCTCCCCATAGCGCTTGAACGGCGCATGGAAACGAGAAGAGCCCGGGTTTCGCACCCGGGCTCTTTGCTTGTGGCTTGGAACCGGCCGAAGCGGCCGATGGCCTTCTGCTAGAAGCGGACCGTCTCGTGGAAGGCGGTGTAGCAGGCGTTCGCGATGCTCATGGGCATTCCGCCGCAGTCGCCGATGATGTAGGTCTCGGGAACGAGATCCTCGAACTCCTCGAAGTTCTCAGTGATCGGCTTCATGCCGAATGCAGTGACGACGGAGTCGCAGGGCAGAACGCTCTTGCGCCAGTTGTGATCCATGATGTGGACGCCCTCGTCATCGACGAACTCGACGGTGTTTCCGCCGATGATCGTAACGTTGTTGTCCTTGAGGAGCTTGAAGAGCATGTTGCGCACTGCGATGAAGATCTCGAGGCCCATCTCGTTGCGCTCCTTCATGTCGACGACGGTGACCTCCTTGCCCTTCATGGCGAGGCCGAGAGCGCACTCGAGGCCGCTCATGCCGGCGCCGCAGACGACGACCTTGTCGCCAACCTCGACCTGCTCGCTATCGACGGAGACGACATCGACTACCTCGGGGCGATCCATGCCCCGAATCGGCGGGACGAAGAGATCCGCGCCTACTGCGAGGTAGAGCAGATCTGGATTCTCGGCCGCGACGATCTCGGGAGTAGCCTTGGTGTTGAGGCGAATGTCGGCGCCGCAGTTCATCGTGGTGCGGATGTCCCACTCGGTGTACTGGCGCAGGTCCTCCTTGAAGGGAAGGTGGTTGATCTGGTTCAGACGGCCGCCAAGGGTGTCGGAGGCCTCGAACAGGACGACCTCATGACCGCGCTGGCGCAGCGTCTGGGCAGCCATCATGCCAGCAGGGCCGCCACCGACGACGACGGCCTTCTTCGGCCACGGCGACGGGGTGATGACCTCGTACTTGGCCTCGTTGCCGAGAGCGGGGTTGATCGCGCAGGAGATCGGGATGCCCACGGAGGTGTTTCCGCAGCAGACCTGATAGCAACGCAGGCAGGGACGGACGTCCTCGCTCGCACCGCGCTTGCACTTGTGGAGCATGTCCGGGTCGGCGAGGAAGCCGCGAGCCATAGCGACCATGTCGGCCTTGCCGGCAGCGAGGATCTCCTCGGCCATGTCGGGGTTCTTGATCGATCCTACAACGGAGACCGGGATCTTCAGAGCCTTCTTCATAGCCTCGGAATAGCCGACGTTGTGCGCGAACGGATGATAGTACGGAGGCATGGTGTAGAACTCGTAGTCGGGATCGACGAGCAGTCCGCGCGAGCAGTTGACCAGGTCGATATAATCCTGGGCCTTCTCGAGGAACCTGATGGTGTCCTCGATGCGCATGCCCTCGGGGAGGATCTCATCGCCAGAGATGCGGTACTCGATGCCGAAGTCGTTGCCGCACTTGTCGCGGATTGCCTCGAGGATCTGCAGCGGAAGCCTGCAGCGGTTGTCGAACGATCCGCCATAGTGGTCAGTGCGATGGTTGAACGCCGGCGAGAGCCACGATGCGACCATGTTGCCGTGAGCGCCGTGGATCGTGCACATGTCGAATCCGGCGGTCTTCAGGCGATACGCGCAATCGGCATACTGCTTGATAAGGTGGTCGATCTCGGGCTGCTCCATCTCCTTGACCCACTTGGCGCGGCCAGGCAGAGGAGTCGGCGCGAGAGCGTACGGGGTGGCAAGCTGATCGGGATCTGCGTTGCGCCCGGCGTGGACCATCTCGGCGGAGATCTTCGCGCCGTGACGATGGGCCGCATCGGCGATGCGGGCGAGGCCCATGATCATCGAATCCCTGCAGATGTTGAGCTCGCCGTAGAAGTCGATGCCGGTCTCCTCATCGATTGCGGTGGCGCCGATGGTGATCAGCGCGACACCGGTCTTGGCCTGCATCTCGATGAAGTTGACGTAATCGGTCGTAACCTCACCGGAGGCGCTGGTGAGGCAGCAGACCATGGGCGAGAACTCGAGACGATTCTTCATCGTCATGTTTCCGACCTTGATCGGGGTCATCAGGTTCGGATACCTTTTGCTCATTGAAAAGCTCCTTCCTATCTTCTCAAGGCATGCCTCGGCGCATTCCATGCCGCGGCTATCTCAGTGAATCTTCCAATCCGCCCTCTCTGATAACGCTTCGAGGGCCGTCTAACTATTCTATCAATCCAATACATATTTGTTGCTGACGTTGCAAAAAAATGACATTTGAAAACCAATGTACGGTCTCGAAAAAGCTTGATTGGACAGGGTTCGCAAAGATGGCAAACAAAAGAAAAGAGCCCATGGAGGGCTCTGAGCTTTCGATTGGTGCGGGTGAAAGGACTTGAACCTTCATGAGGGTAAACCTCACATGGACCTGAACCATGCGCGTCTGCCAATTCCGCCACACCCGCACTCGCAATTGAGGATGGTACCACAAATAGGCAAAAACGCGCCATATCTTGAGAAAACGGCTACAATAATTACGATAGGCGGCAAATGTGCAAACGCAACTTAAATGAAGAACGCCTGAGGAGTCGACGTGGAGTCGGAACTTCTTCTGAATCGTTACATATTGCAGGATAGGCTCGGCGGCGGCAGCGGCGGCGAAGTCAATCTCGCTTGGGACACCAGGATGAGGCGAAACGTCGCCATCAAGAGGATTCCGCTCCCCATCTACCAGCAATCGGATTCCATACCTGGCCTCGAAGAGGCCCGAACGGCCGCCAAGCTATCAGACCAGCGCATCATCAGCGTCCACGACTTCGAGGAGACGGGCAACGAGGCGCTGCTGATCATGGAGTTCGTCGACGGGATCTCCCTCGGCGCGCTTATGGACACGATCCCGCGCCTGCTCACCCCCGACGAGATAGCCTCAATCGCGCAAAACGTCGGCAAGGCGCTCCAGTACGCGCACAACCACAACGTGCTGCATCTCGACGTCAAGCCCGATAACGTCATGCTCGACATGAGCGGACAGACCAAGATGACCGACTTCGGCCTGGCGCGCCTCGGCCAGAGGTCCGGCTTCGGCGTGGCCACCGGCGGAACCATCGGCTACATGCCCCCCGAGCAACTCTCCGGCGGAGAGGTCAGCGAGGCCACCGACCAGTGGGCCTTCGCGATGGTGATCTACGAGCTCGTCACCGGCAGCAACCCCTTCATAGCACCCACCTTCGCGGAGTCGGCCAACCTCATCGCCAGCAGCGATATCTACCTCCCCTCGAGCATCCGCGAGGAGTTCGACGAGGAATTCGACGAGATCCTCTTCACTGCTCTCAGCATCGATCCGCAAGAGAGATTCGCCTCGATCGGCGAGTTCATAACCGAGCTGATCCCGCACCTGGGCAACCCGAAGAACGGTCGCGCGCGCCTCAAGAGCTCATCCCGACCCTGCGCGAGCCGATGATCCTCGGCAGCCCGCAGGATCGCGCGGAGGCGATGCAGCAGCTTGCCATCGCCCGAGCATTCCCCAACGTCGATGCGGGACAGATCTCAGATGACGATGGCGAGTTCTACAACTACGAATTCGAGGGCGGCGCCGACGACATCATCGAACGCGGCGACGATGGGGAGTACATCGACGCCTACGGCTCGGAGATGGTCAACCCCTACGACGAGCGCATCGTCAAGCACAGCCGAAAACGCGGCGACGACTGCGGAGACGAGGGCGCCTACGACGAGCCCGTCTACCGCAGAAGCCTTCGCGAGCGCGCCGATGACCTGCGAGCGGGTTTCGAGCGCAGCGGCGCGCGCATAGCGGGGCATCTTATCGGCTGCCTGTGCAGCGGAGTGGTCGGAGCGATCGGAGTGCTCAACTTCGGCCTCGGCCAGCAGATCATCAACTGGGCGGCGATTGCGGTGCTGGCTATAGTCGGCGGCGCGTTTCCGCGCATCGGACCGGGGCTGTCGCTGCTGGCGGTGGCTGCGGCGATGATCATCAACGGATGGATCGCCCAAGGCGCCATCCTCGCCATCCTCACGATCATCTGGTGGCTCTTCCTCGGGCGCATTGGCCTTTCGGAATCCAATTGCGCTGTGCTCGCACCAAGCGCCTCCGTCATCGGGCTCGGCATGCTCCAGCCGCTGATGACCGGCTACATGCTCCCCCTGCGAAAGACGCTCCTCACCTCGGCATTCGGCGTTGCGATCATGCTCCTGCTCGCCCCGATCACGGGCAACTCGAGCATCTTCTCCGCAGACTTCATCATGATGGAGAACTCCTCGGCGGCGCAGCTCGCGGTGATGGACTTCTACGGCAGCGTCACGACGTGGATCGTAGTTGGAGGATGGATTCTCTCCGCAATCTGCATCGCTCTCTTCTCTCTCAACAAGGGCATGGTCATGTCGGTGCTCGGAGCGATCGTCTCCAGCGCCATCATGGTCGGGATCATCGCCGCCTGCGCGATGCTATCAGCGGCCTTTCTCCCCGCAATGGACTGGCATCTGATCGTCACGATCGGAATCCCGATGCTGATCGCATGCTTTTGCATCTGGCTGTACGTCCCCGAACCCCCAACCGATGCTTAGAGGTGCGCAGATGGCAGCTTCCGAGAGCCCGCTAACCCACACCGAGCCGATATTCACGAAACAAACATCATGTTGAGGCCGATTTTCACAAAACGTTCAAATGCAAGTGAGAGAATCATGCTCTGCAGACTTGATGCGCTAGGAGGACATTCAGATGAGCATCTTCGATAGATTCGAGGGTAAGATGGACGACTTCATGGACAATGCGGCCGGGTCGCTGTTCAAGTCCCCCATTGAGCCATCGCAAATCGCCAAGAAGTGCGAGAAGCAGATGCACCGCAACAAGCTTGTGGGCGCTGGCGTGCAATATGCGCCGACGCTGTACACGGTGCTCGTCAACATCGACGATGACGAAAGGCTCTTCGGCTTCTACCCGACGATGGCGGGAGAGCTGGAAACCTTCCTGATCGGCCGAGCCGGCGAGGAGGGGCTGGCGCTCGAATCGCGTCCGCTCGTTCGCTTCATCGCCGACGAGAGGCTCAAGCGCGGAAAGTTCGATGTTATCGCCGAGGTGGTCGATGCCGACATCATCGACGAGCTGCGCGAGGAAGAGGCCCAGTACTACGGCATCTCCACCGGCAGCCAGCGCAACGAGCCAAGCCCGCGCTCTCAGAGGGCATCCTCCTACGACCGCGCCCCATCCTACGGCAGCGGCTCGGCCTACGACCGTCCGCAGCGCTCGCGCGCAAACGCGAGCTACGACGTGTTCGACGACCTGAACCAGCTCCGCGAGAACATGCCCGCCGAGCCCGTCTTCATCAATCCGTTCGAAGAGGACGCAGAGCCTCCGGTCGTGATCCCCGTGGCGGTCCCTCCGGTGGCGACCCCCGCAAACCCCGAGCCCAAGCAGCCAGGCCGCCAATACGGCGTGCAGGCCTGCTGCCTGATGGACGCGCGCACCGGCAAGGTCTATCCGCTCGACTACGACATCGTGGTCCTCGGGCGCGAGAGCACCTGCGACATCGTCATCAACGACTCCTCGATCTCGCGCGAGCACGCGCAGTTCGAGCTCGACCAGATGGGCAACTGGATCGTCTACGACCTCGACTCGACCAACGGCACGCTCGTCAACAACATCAGCGTCAAGCAGGCGAAACTGCGCTTCGGCGACCAGCTGACCTTCGGCACGACCATCCTGCAATTCCGGAAAGGATAGGCCTTGGTAGACATCATTCTGTGGGTTTGCCGCATAGTCCTTATAATCCTCCTCTACTTCTTCCTCTTCATGGCGATCAAGACCGGCGTGAACTACGTGCGCAACGGCACCAAGAAGAAGAGCAAGGGTTGGACCATCCACGTAACTCGCGGCCCCAAGGAGCTCAAGAAGGTTCGCATAGCGATCAACGGCCCGGTTGTCGTCGGGCGCTCCCCCGGTTCCGACATGGTCATCGCAGACTCGTTCGTCTCCGGGCGCCACGCGCGATTCATGCTCATTGGCGAGGACCTGTTCGTCGAGGACCTGAATTCGCTCAATGGCACGCTGGTCAACGGAAAGCCGCTCGTCGGCAGCACCAAGCTCAGCAAGGGCGATACGGTCACCGTCGGCGAGATAGAGATCAAGGTGGATAGGCAGTGATCATTCCTGAGATCAAAGGGGTGCGCGTAGGCGGCCGTACAGATGTCGGATGCGTGCGCCCGCACAACGAGGACTCGATGCTCATCCAGGCTCCGCTGCTCGTGGTGGCCGATGGAGTCGGAGGGCAGGAAGCTGGCGAGATAGCCAGCCATATCGCCGTCGAGACGCTGGCGAAGGCCGCGCCGGAGTTCGCCGATGCGGAGCAGCTCGCAGCAGCGGTGCGCCAGGCCAACATGGCGATCATCAAGGGCGTCGAGAGCGGCATCGGAAAGCCTACTATGGCAACCACCGTCACCGCCGCCATCATCGATGGCTCCAGCCTCGTGATCGCGCAGGTGGGCGACTCGAGGGCATACATCCTCCGCGGCAAGAACCTCAGCCGCGTCACGCGCGACCATTCGCTGATGGAAGCGCTCATAGAGAGCGGCCAGATCACCGAGGAGGAGGCGCGCACCCACCCCAACCGCTCCGTGATCACGCGCGCGCTTGGAAGCGACCCCGGCACCGAGCCCGACATCTACGAGCTGACCGTGAATGACGGCGACAGGGTGCTGCTCTGATCCGACGGCCTGCATGGCATGGTCGACGATGCGCGCATCCACGACATCCTGCTCGCCAACCCCGACCCGCAGAAAGCGGCCGATGCGCTCGTCGAAGAGGCCAAGGCCAACGGCGGGCATGACATGATTCCCCTCAGCCGCGCACGGAAACCCAGTATTGCATTTCACTGTCAAAATCCCCTTTCAGCCGCTGCCTTATCCCATAGTTCATCAGCGTGCTTCCGTACACGCGTTCCCCGGTCGCTTTGCATTCGTACAGCCGGCCGCCTTCAAGGCCCTTCAGGCGTATTGGGGGACAGGCGTCGCCGTACTCCTGCGAATGCAGGAACGAGAACAGCACG
>JAFWGD010000221.1 GCA_017515355.1 Coriobacteriales bacterium | reverse complement strand
TCGAGTTCCCGCAGGATCGGCTCAAAGACGGACCAGTAACGCTTGTCGTCCGAGAAGACGGCGAGCGGGATCACGTCGTTGTCAGCGTCGGTCTTCTTGCCGCCGCTGAAAAGGAAACGGTGCAACCGTGGCGACCCATACGATTTCATCCCCAGCGCGAACGATGGGGATCTCATCGCGACGCATCGCATCGACCTTGGCATCGATGAGGAGGTCGGAGAGCTTCTTCGTGGCGCCCGCCATACCCAAGGGCTGGAGCGTTTCGCCAGGCCTGCGGCTGGAGATGGTGAGCTCCGACGCCTTCTCGGAGACTAGCTGCGCGTCCAGGAAGACACGGGTTGCAGTGGAGCAATCGCGCGCGAAGGCGGCTGCATTGGAGCCTGGGGCGACGACCCATGCGGCGATCCTGACCCCGCCAGCGAGCTCCACGGCACCTGGGATGGCGAGCTTCACGCCCTCGACGAGGGTCTCCTCCAACTCGCTGTTGCGCTCCATGATGGCACGCAGCGAAATGCGCCCGCGAGAATTGGAGAACCTTACGGCTCCCGGCAGGTCGATTGCGAATCCATCGCGCAACAGATTCTCGGCGATTGCGTCGATATGCTTGCGCTCGATGCGCTCGGCAACGGGCAGCGCGCGCTTGCACAGCGTGTAGATGGCGCGGCGCAGCAGCGGGGGTTCGAGCTCTGCAAGCGAGTTCGCATCGAAGGTGCCATCCTCTCTGGTTGCGGCGCCCAGGGCAGCCTCAACCTGCTGCTGGAGCATCTCGTTCTCGTCTGCGATAGCATCGATAGTGCGCGAGAGCGTCTCATCGAGCGATGGGTTGCGCGTCTTGGCGAGCGGGATGAGCTCGTTGCGGACGAATGCGCGGAAGCCCTCGGAACCGAAGTTGGTGGCATCCTCGCGCCATAGGCCTAGCCGCGCGCCCTCGGAGAACTCTCCTCCGGCGTTGGCGCCCTCGACGATGATCGGCTCGAAGAATCCCGCCTCTGCCTGCGCTTCTATGAAATCTCGAAGCTGGCTGCGCGAAGCATCGAGCAGCGGCCGGACAACGCACCCGTTGCGAAACGCGATCGAAGCGAACCCGCCCGGGCCGGTGCCGACGATCGTCCGCATGAAGAAGGTCTCGATGCGGTCGTCGCGCGTATGGGCGACGCAGATGCGGCCTTCCTCGGCAGGGACGCCGGCCTGTTCGCACAGCTCGTCGAGCAGCTCTTCGGCAAGTTCGTAGCGCATGTGGCGCGCAGCGCTCTCGACGTTGCCGCCGAACTGCGCGGTACGTTGCGAGACGTCGATCCTGCGAAGATGGAAAGCAAAGCCGCACTGTGCGGCGAGGCGCTCGGAGAAAAGCGCGTCGTTCGCGGAATCCTCCCCGCGCAGGCCGTGGTCGACGTGGAGCACGTGGTAGCGCGACGGGTCGACTCGCCCTTGCCGCGCGAGATGCGCGGCAAGCAGGCACATCGCAGTGGAGTCGGATCCGCCGCTGACCATCAGCAACTCGGGCGCACTCGTGCAACTCGAGAAGAGGTCGTGCTCGGCGCATGCCAGCTCGACAAGCTCGATCAGCTCGCAGACCCTCTCATCCATCTCGCGCCCTCCCCTCTTGAACGCGCCCATCCGGGCTCTGAGCCCGATGGTGCACCGATATCTTCGCTTGCTAACCCAGTCTACCATGCGCCGCGCTGCCACGGTCGCGTATACTAGCCAGGAAGGCAAACGCAAGGCGAGGAGAGCCCATGAAGACCAGCGCCGTCATATCCGTTATCGGCAAGGACAGAACCGGAATCGTCGCGGCCATATCTGCAACGCTGCTAGAGTGCGGAGCGAACATCGACGACATCAGGCAGACGATTCTCGGCGACATCTTCACGATGACCATGATCGTCTCGCTCGACGAGGAGAAATGCAGCTTCGACAAGACGCAGGACCTGCTGGCAGTAAACTCCGAGAGCCTCGGAGTGCAGATCACTCTCCAACGCAAGGACGTCTTCGACTACATGTACAAGATCTAGGGCTTCTCGATAGCCGATAGCCCCATAGGAGCCGAACTGCGCCCCATTTCCACAGCAACAGGAAATTGGGCGCCGCTTTTTTCGAGGGATCGCCGCGAGGCTGCCCGGGCGTTTAAACATCGATGCTTGGCGCGAATCGCTACTCGCTCGCAGAGGCCGCCGCGGCCTTGCGCTCCTCCTCGAAGTTGTGCTTGGCGACCGAGATCATCAGCTTGATCCTGTTGAGCTGGTTGACCTCCGAGGCGCCCGGGTCATAGTCGATCGCGACGATGTTGCTCTGCGGATAGACCCTGCGAAGCTCCTTGATCACGCCCTTGCCGGTCACGTGGTTGGGCAGGCACGCAAAGGGCTGCAGGCACGCGATGTTGGGCGCACCCGAATGGATGAGCTCGACCATCTCGGCGGTGAGCAGCCAGCCCTCGCCCATCGTGTGGCACAGCGAGAGGATAGGTCTGGCGAAGTCGGCCAGCTCGAGGATCGGCGTCGGAGGCTGGAAGCGCTTCGACTTCGAGAGCGCACCGAAGATGGGTTTGCGGATGATGTCGATGCCCTTGAGCGAGAGCTTCGATCCGCGGGCCTTCTTCTTCGGCGTGCCGTTGTGCTGCGAATGCCAGATCGAGTTCGAGATTCCGTAGAGGAAGAACTCGGCGAGCCCGGGAACGACGGCCTCGCAGCCTTCGCTCTCGATGACCTCGACGATCTCGTTGTTGCCCGTCGGGTGGAACTTGACGAGGATCTCGCCAACCACTCCGACGCGCGGCTTGCTGCGGTCGTTGACGAGCGGCAGGTTGTCGAAGTCGCGCACCATCGCATGGATGTTCTTCGAGAAGCGGCGCGGCGTGAGCTTGTGGCTCTCGGCCTTGAGCTTGTCCATCCATTTGCGGAACAGCGCGTTGGCCGAGCCCTCGACCGCCTCGTACGGACGCGTCCTGTAGAGGCACTGCATCAGCACGTCTCCGTAGAAGATCCCGCTGAAGCCCTGATAGAGCAGCTTGGGCTTGATCTTGAAGCCCGGGTTGTCCTCCTCGAGCTTGTGGAACGCCAGCGAGATCACGGGAATGTGTCCGAGGCCCGCTTCCTTGAGCGCCTTGCGGATCAGCGCGATGTAGTTGGTTGCGCGGCATCCGCCACCGGTCTGCGTGATGATGACGGCGAGGCGGTCGGTGTCGTATTTGCCGGACAGCACCGCCTCCATGATCTGGCCGGTGACGATGATCGACGGGTAGCAGACGTCGTTGTTCGCGTACTTGAGGCCCACCTCGATGGCGCCGTGGTCGACCGACGGGAGCACCTCGAGGTTGTAGCCGCCATCGTTGAAGGCCTGCTGCAGCAGCTCGAAGTGGATCGGCGACATCTGCGGCGAGATGATCGTCCAGCGGTCCGCCTTCATCTGCTCGGTGTACTGGACCTTCGGGAAGCTGGTCTCGATGTTCTCGCGCAGCTTGATGCCCTTGTCCGAGGCAAACTTGACCAGCTTGTCGAGCTGATTGGGTTGGTTGGGAACGACGGTGACGGTGCCATCCTTGGGAATGCTGGTGGACGCATCGGATTCGGCCTCGACCTCGGCCTCCTCGGCCGCTGCGTCGGCGACTGGGCAGGAGACGATTCCCTCGTCGATTTGCGCCTCCAGCGGCTCCCCGAGCCCTTCGACCTCCTGGAGCGCCTTCTCGGCCTCGATTCCGTCGTTGATGGCTGCAAGCAGCGAGCGCACGCGGATCCTCGCGGCTCCGAGGTTGCTGACCTCGTCGATCTTCAGGACGGTGTAGATCTTGCCGGCGCCCTCGAGGATCTCCTGCACCTGGTCGGTGGTGACGGCGTCGAGACCGCATCCGAAGGAGTTGAGCTGGATCAGGTTGAGATTGGGCACGAGCGTCGTCAGCTTGGCCGCCGCGTAGAGCCTCGAGTGGAACATCCACTGGTCGATGACCCTGATCGGGCGGTCGGGCTTGACTAGGTGCGCAACGCTATCCTCGGTGAGCACCGCGAGCCCGAAGCTGGTCAGCAGCTCGGGAATCGCGTGGTTGATCTCGGGGTCCTGATGGTACGGGCGCCCGGCGAGAACGATGCCCTGCCTGTCGTTGGCAGCCAGCCACTCGAGAACCTCCTCGCCCTTGGCGCGGATGTCGTTCTTGAAGCGCTCGTCCTCTTCCCACGCCTTGTTGACCGCAGCGGTGATCTCCGCAAGCGTCGGAGCCGCAGCGCTGCCAGGGTGCTTCCTGAATGCCTCGTCGAGGATGTCCTTGAGATGCTCTGGCAGGATATCGCGATTGGCGTAGGGCAGGAACGGGTTGTAGAAGTCCATCGATCCGTTGCGCAGCTCGTCGATGTTGAGCTTGAGAACCTCGGGGTAGCTCACGACGATCGGGCAGTTGTAGTGGTTCATCGCGCGCGGGTCTTCCTTGCGCTCCCACCTGATGCAGGGCATGAAGATGAAGTCGACGCCCTTGTCGATGAGGTTCATGATATGGCCGTGGCTGAGCTTCGCCGGGTAGCAGACCGACTCCGACGGCATCGACTCGATGCCCGCGTTGTAGGTCTCCTTGGTGGAGCGGTCGGAGAGGACGACGTTGCATCCGAGCTCGGTGAAGAAGGTGAACCAGAACGGGTAGTTCTCGTACATGTTGAGGGCACGCGGGATTCCGACGGTGGCTCGCGTGGCCTTCTCGCCGAGCGGCTCGTAGTCGAAGAGCCTGTGCTGCTTGTAGTCGAAGAGGTTGGGTACTCCCTGCGATGCCAGCTTGTTGCCCGCTCCCCTCTCGCACCTGTTTCCGGTTATGAAGCGCCTGTGCTGCCCTGTAAGGGGGTCTTTTCCGAAATCGTTGATAGTGAGAAGGCAGGAGTTGGAACAGCCCTTACAGTGGACTGTGGTGTGCTGTACGGTCAATTCCTCGAGCTCTTTGGCATTGAGAAGCGTCGATTTCACAGCTTCGCCCTCGGAAAGCGCAGCGGCGGCCTTCTCAGCCCTGTCGCGCGCGAGGAGAGCCGCGCCGTATGCACCCATTAGGCCGGCGATGTCGGAGCGGATCGCCTGCTTTCCGGAGAGCAGCTCGAATGCGCGAAGGACCGCATCGTTGAGGAAGGTGCCGCCTTGGACCACGACGTGGTCGCCCACGTCCTCGGCCGAGCGAATCTTGATGACCTTGAAGAGCGCATTCTTGATGACGGAGTACGAG
The DNA here is from genome assembly GCA_017515355.1 of Coriobacteriales bacterium. Classification (GTDB taxonomy): domain Bacteria; phylum Actinomycetota; class Coriobacteriia; order Coriobacteriales; family CADBOM01; genus RGIG5709. The sequence goes on along the minus strand of JAFWGD010000221.1, from coordinate 215 downwards.
AGGCCGGCGGAGATGTCGCCGACGGTGGCCCCTTCCTTCTGCGCCTGCTTGACGCGCGAGTTCATGAAGACGGTGCAACGGCTGCCGAGGTCGACGGGGAGCTTAGCCGAGAGCGCCGCCTTGGCGAACTCCTCGACCTTCATGCCCATTGAATCTGCAAAGGTTTCGATGAACGATCCGCAGCCGGAGCTGCAAGCCTCGTTGAGCATGATGTG
>JAFWGD010000220.1 GCA_017515355.1 Coriobacteriales bacterium | reverse complement strand
TTCATGACCCCGACTGCCATGGCATTGTTCGATTACTTCCTGCCAGTTGCAACCTTTGCGGAGCATGATGGCGTCGTGCTTCCGCACTTCGGCCGCAACACGCATATGGTCTCCGCCATGAACAAGTGCGTTGAAGTCGGAGACTGCAAGTCCGACCTCGAGATTTGCTTCTACTTCGGCAAGCGCGTCAATCCAAAACTGTGGCCATGGGAGTCCGTTGCGGAATTCTTCACCGAGCAGATGTATCCGGCCCTCAAGATCACGTTCGAGGATCTTCAGGAAGAAGCTTGGCACTACAATCCGTTCGAGTATCGCAAGTACGAGAAGGGTCTGCTCCGTCCCGATGGCGATGTGGGCTTCAACACCCCGACTGGCCTTATCGAGCTCTGCTCGAGCTTGTACGAGGACTGGGGCGAGGACCCGCTGCCGTACTTCATGGAGAACGCCCTGACGCATTACAGCCGTCCCGAGCTTGCCGAGGAGTATCCTGTCATCCTGACGACCGGTTCTCGCGAGACCACATCGTTCCATTCTGAGCATCGTCAGATTCCGAGCCTGCGTAAGATCATGCCGTGGCCGCTCGTCCAGATTCATCCTGAAACGGCTGCCAAGTACGGCATCGCCGACGGCGACTGGGTCCTGATCGAGAATCCGCTGGGCAAGGCAATCGAGAAGGCTCAGATCATCGAAATCGTCAAGCCAGGCGTCATCCACGCCCAGCATGGCTGGTGGTATCCGGAGCAGGACGGCGAGGAGCCTAACCTGTTCGGCGTTTGGAAGACCTCCATCAACTCCATGATCCCGCACTTCGCCATCGGCAAGTTGGGATTCGGTGCTCCGTATAAGAACCTCATCTGCAAGATCAGCAAGGTCGACGGCCTGGATGCCCTCGGAACGCTTGGTCCCGAAACCGAGCTTGGTGCTATCGGCAGCGATCCTTCGAGCCACGTTGCAGGAAAGGAGGCCTAATCATGAGCAATGAAGCAATGGTTATCGATTACAAGTATTGCACGGGCTGCCATGCTTGCGAGATTTCCTGCCAGAACGAGAAGGGTCTCAAAGATGGCGAATGGGGCATGAAGCTCACCGAGCACGGCCCCAAGAAGCTGAATGGCAAATGGTTCTGGGATTATGTCCCAGTACCATCGAAGATCTGCGATTTGTGCGTCGATCGTCGCGCGGAGGGCAAGGTCGCACCTTGCACGCTCCACTGCCTCGCTCAGTGCATGCAAATCGTTGCGATTGAAGACCTGCCGGCAACGCTCGCCGATATGGGCGAGGAAGTCGCAGTCTTCATTCCGTAAGCACACGACGCAAGATAAGCCTATCAAGGGTGCCGCGATGAGCGGAAAGGGATTAACAGCTTATTGCGGCACCCCGCACATGACATGCGATAAACACGGAATAATCTTTTCATATGACAGCGAACTGACACGTTCAAACTACTAGAGGGGAAAAACAGTGTCTAAGATGACTGCAGGAACGCCTGCAAAAGAAAAGAAATTCCACTACGCGTGGCTGATTTTTTTGGGCTGCTGCTGCATGATGGCCGGAGGTATGGCCTGCGTGCTGACAACAGCCGGTGTTTTTTATGTTCCAGTATGCGATGAATTAGGATTCTCGCGCGGAGAGATTTCTCTGTATCTCTCGTTCTACCTCGTTTCTATGGTTATCGCGAGTCCGATTGTCGGCAACTTGCTTCCTAGGGTGAATGTTCGTCTCGTGATGACGATAGGCTGTATAGCCGTAGTCCTTGCCGAAGCAGCGATGTCTCAGTACACCATGCTTTGGCAATGGTACCTGTCGGGCACGATCTTCGGCCTGTTCGGAACGTTCATCTTCATCTTGCCGAC
>JAFWGD010000219.1 GCA_017515355.1 Coriobacteriales bacterium | reverse complement strand
TTAAGAATGCAAGATGCGCAATTCTTGCATACATTTCGACTATAGTGCAATTTTCCCTACAGGTTCCAATCTTTATGGTATTCGGAGCGTTTAGACACAGGGAAAAATGCGCTTTCGTCAATATGCCCGATGCCAGCGCTTTGCAATGGTGCATAATGGATTGAGTATGGATTCTGAGGCAACATATCAGTACAACATCGCTAAGTTTGCGGATTATCTAAAGGCTGGCGAAAGCAGCGCGGATGGCCGCCTTCTCGGCATGGAACTCGAGCATCTCGTAGTGGACTCGGGATCGCTCAAGACCGTCTCCTACTACGATTGGACCGACTCGGATGGCAGCGAGCGCCCAGGGGTCCAGCGCATCCTCGAGAGGCTCGTCGGCACCTACGGCGAGGGCGAGAGCGTCTTCGATTCCGATGGCAACGAGCACCTCGTGGCAATAGCGCACAAGGGCTTCCCCATCACCGTGGAGCCAGGCGCGCAGATAGAGGTCAGCATCGGCGCATTCGAGTCGATCGAGAAGATCGAGAGCGCATATTCCCAGTTCAGGGCTGCAATCAACCCGATAATCGAAGAGTTCGGCTACGAGCTGCTCACCTACGGCTACCGCCTGAAGGGCTGCGCGTGCCAGATTCCGCTGCTGCCCAAGGCGCGCTACCAGATGATGGATGCCTACTTCCATTCGACTGGAGCGCACGGCGCGTGCATGATGCGCGGAAGCGCCTCCACGCAGGTTTCCATCGACTACTTCAGCGAGGCGGACTGCATGCGCAAGATGCGCATCGCCTCGATCATCGGGCCGCTGCTCAACATGGCGATGGACAACTCCCCCATCTTCGATGGCGAGCCCATCGGCATCTCCGGCAACGACGAGAAGCTCACGCGGAGCTATCTGCCTGTGCCCAAGCGCATGGCGCGCAACGCCATCTGGGATGACGTCGACGCGGACAGGAGCATGGTGGCGAGCTTCCTCTTCGAGGGCAGCCCAAGCTACGAGGGCTACGCGAAGATGCTGATGTCCAGGCCGCCGATCCTCACGGACGACCCCGGCGAGGACGGCATCAAGCGCACCGTCTTCCACGAGGACGCCTCCGCTGCCGAGATCTACGAGAACCGCGAGATGGATGCAGAGGACATCGAGCACGTCCTCTCGATGTTCTTCTTCGACGTAAGGCTGAAGCAGGGCTACGTAGAGATCCGCATGGCCGACTCCGTGCCGATCGAGTACGCGCTGGCATTCGTCGCGCTCATCAAGGGAATCTTCTACAACGTCGAGTGCCTGGAGTGGCTCGATGAGCAGCTCGCGGGCCTTGGGCTGGCAGACATCGCGCTGGCCAAGGAGCGCCTGACCGCCGATGGCTACGACGCCGAGGTCTACGGCAAGCCGGCGGCGCAGTGGCTCGACGAGCTCGTGACCCGCGCCAGCAGCGCTCTTAGCTCTAGCGACGACGCCTACCTCATTCCGCTGGCGGAGCTCATCGCGAGCAGGGAAACGCTTGCGCAAAGGAATTTCTAGGAAAGGAATCAGATGGCAATCGAAAACCCGCGCGGAGACATGCGCAAACTCGAGGCCGAGTACATCGCGATCATGGAGTCGCTCGATGGAGACGTGGCAGGGCGCAATGCGGTCCAGGATTATCTCGAGAGCTCCACGGCTATCTACCAAGGGCATGTGATCGAGATGAGCTTCGTGCCCAAGCTGTTCGATGCCAAGACTCTCAAGTACATCGACGAGATCCAGAAGACCACCTACAGCATCCTCTCCAAGGTCATGCAGCACTACATCGACGACCCGGAGTACGCTGCGCTCTTCCGCTTCGCACCCGAGCTCGACAGGCTCATCCGCATCCCCACCGGCTACAGCTGCCCCATCCCGATCGGCAGATTCGACATCTTCCTCGACGAGGAGACCTTCGAGTTCTCCTTCTGCGAGTTCAACACCGACGGCTCTTCGGCGATGAACGAGGAGCGCGAGGCTGGCAACTCGCTATGCCGCACCGCCACCTTCGACGCGATGTGCGAGCACCACACCCTCACCGCGCAGGATCTCTTCGACGGCTGGGTGGATGCCTTCGCCGAGATCTACGCCTCCTACGACGCCAAGGTCGACGATCCGCTGATCGCCATCTGCGACTACCGCAACTCGGGCAACCCCGACGAGTTCGGCATCTTCCGCGACCGCTTCATCGAGAAGGGCCATCGCTGCGAAATCGTCTACATCGACGAGCTCGAATGCCGCGAGGACGGGCTCTACTCCAAGGGCGGCCTGAAGATCGACGCTGTCTATCGCCGCGCGGTTACCGCCGAGGTCATGGACGCGCTCGAGGGCCTCTACACCCCCGAGGAGCAGGCCGGCACGCAGGCGCTGTGCGAGGCCTACGCCCGCCATCAGGTGTGTCTCATCGGCGGTTTCAACACGCATATCGCGCACTGCAAGCAGATCTTCCAAGTGCTCTGCAACCCGATGACCTCGGAATTCCTCACCGAGGAGGAGCGCGAGTTCGTCGCGGCGCACATCCCGTTCACCGCGTTCCTCGTGCCCGAGGAGGTCGACATGGCCGACGTCCTGACCAACAAGGACGAATGGATCATCAAACCCACCGACAGGTACAGCTCCAAGGGCGTCTGCGCAGGCATGGAGCATGAGCCCGAGGCGTGGCGCGCGCTCATCGAGGAGCACACCGGGCGCGACTACGTCGTGCAGCGCTACTGCAAGCAGTACAAGACGATCAACTGCCGCCCGCGCCCGCTCGACGAGGAGCTGCAGCCATGGAACAACCTGGTCGGGTACTTCAACTACAACGGCAAATTCGCGGGAATCTACGTGCGCGCGGGCCGCAATGGGCTTATCGTCGGATATGACGGGGGAATCACCGTCGGCACGTTCCTCGTGGACGTCGACCTCGACGAACTCGGCATCGACATCCGCACGCGCATACCGGTTAGAGATTAGGAGCTCCAAGTGACATCAAGCGATTTCGACAAGATCTTTTCGCCCTACGATCCAGGTGACGGAAAGGTGCGGGTGAGGTTCGCGCCATCCCCCACCGGCCAGCTCCACATCGGCGGCGTGCGCACCGCCATCTACAACTGGGCGTTCGCGAGGCGCAACGGCGGGACGTTCATCCTGCGCATCGACGACACCGACCCCGAGCGCTCCACCGAGGCCAACACGCGCGCCATCCTCGACGCAATGAAGTGGATCGGCATGGATTGGGACGAGGGCCCCGAGGTTGGCGGCCCGTGCGAGCCCTATTTCCAGACCCAGCGCGCGCACATCTACCAGGCGGCGCTCGAGAAGATGAAAGCCAACGGCTCGGTCTACCCGTGCTTCTGCTCGGCCGAGGAGCTGGCCGCCAAGCGCGAGGCGAACCAGAAGAGCGCGGGCTACACCGGCTATGACCGCACCTGCAGGAGCCTCAGCCCCGAGGAGGCTCAAGCGCGCATCGACGCAGGTGAGAGCCACGTTTGGCGCGTGAAGGTTCCCGAGGACCGCGGCGACATCGTCTTCGAGGACGCGATCTACGGCACCTGCACGTTCCACGCGAACATCATGGACGACTTCATCGTCATGCGCTCCGACGGCACGCCGACGTACAACTTCACCACCGCCGTCGACGATGCGATCATGGGCATCACGCACATCATCCGCGGCGACGACCACCTCTCCAACACGCCGCGCCAGATCCTAGTGTACGAGGCGCTGGGCATGAAGGTCCCGATGTTCGCGCACCTCTCGATGATCCTCGGCCCCGACGGCAAGAGGCTCTCGAAGCGCCACGGCGCCACCAGCGTGCAGGCGTTCCGCGAGGCGGGCTACCTGCCCGAGGCCATGATGAACTACCTCTCGCTGCTGGGCTGGTCGCTCGACGGCGAGACCACGATCTTCTCGCTCGAGACGCTCTGCAACAGCTTCTCGATCGACCGCATCAGCAGGAATCCCGCGATCTTCGACGAGACCAAGCTCGCGTGGGTCAACAGCGTCTACATCAAGGAGATGGGCGCGAAGCGGTTCGTCGATCTCGCTGCGCCATACCTCGTGGACGCGGGGCTGACCACCGCCGAGGAGATCGAGGCCAACCGCAGCTGGTATGAGGAGATCTACCCGCTCGTGCGCGAGCGCATCAAGGTGATGCCCGAGGTTGTGGGCGCGATTGCGTTTTTGTTCCGCGGCACCGAGGTCGAGTTCGACGAGAAGTCGGTGGCCAAGGTGCTCGGCAAGGAGGGCGTGCCCGAGGTTATCGACAGCATCACCGAGGTGCTCGGCGACGATGGGTTCGCATGGAACGCAGGGGCCATCGAGGAGGCCATGCGCGCGCTGCTCGAGAAGCTCGGCAAGAAGCCCAAGGAGGTCTTCCAGGTTGCCCGCGTTGCGCTCACCGGCAGCATGGTCTCTCCCCCGCTCTTCGAGTCGATCGCGCTGCTCAGCCGCGAGGTCGTGCTCGCCAGGCTCGAGTCCGCCAAGCCGGTTGCCCAGGCGGC
>JAFWGD010000021.1 GCA_017515355.1 Coriobacteriales bacterium | reverse complement strand
GGTGAGGATGAAGAAGAAGAGCGCGGCCAGAAACGGGATGTGCCTATCGGCCTCGGGGCCGATGGTGTTGTAGCCGATATCCCAGCGGAACCAGTTGGTGAGCTGCTCGATTCCGGAGAAGAACCTTCCCTCTGGAATGAGCGAGACCTTCTTGGCGGCCAGAACCATAACCAGGATGCATACGCAGACCGCGATGATCAACCAAACGGTATATTGGCTCATGAACGGGGTTACAGGCGCGCTCGCCTTGTGGGCGATGACCTCTTGCATTGCAGGTCCGAATTGCTCCATTGGACTCATATACGCGCTACCCCTATTCCCTAGGCGCCTCTGCTCACTTCCCGAACCTCTTGATCCGCACGAGCGAGACTACCAAGATCAAAACAAGGAAGGTGACCATCATCCCTATTGCGAACTCCAGGAGCGACGGCCTGCTCACCTTCGCGCAGACGATCAGAAAAGCGCTCATCAGCACCAGGGATATGAGCACCAGCCCAAGCAGAAAGGCTATGCTGGTTTCCTTCCCCTTGCGAAGCCTTGCCTTCCTCAGATATTCGGTTGAGAGCAACGGTGCAGCGCCTACCGCTCCGGCAATGCAACCAATGAGTGCAGCCAACATCGCAATTTCCTATCTGCGCACTTAGCAAGTTAAACGATGAAAGGGCGCCAGCCGACGCACTTTTCGCTGAACTGCATGCACGCTAATTGTATCAATTGAAACGCTTGGGCGCAGCGATGCGGCGTATTGTGATGCGATTCATGGCGCAACAGTGTGGAATCATCATGCGATTAATAGCATTTCCGCAGGTAGATGGCCATTTTTATTCGCGTTGGGAATGCGTGCAAGTGCAATTGCGGAATTGTAATTCAAATGTAAGGACTGATGGATATGAAAATGGCGGGCATTTCCTCGCGAAATGCCCGCCACACACAGCATTACTTTTGCCAGCAGAGCTAGTCAACTACCGGAGGGGTCCATACCGGGATGCCGGTGTACTCCTTGGCCTCCTCCTGACCGCTGAGGACGCGCATCGCGCCAGCAGCGAGCGCCTCCATCTCGAACTCGCCCGGGATTACAGTGCTCGGCGCAATCCAAGCGAGCTTGCCGGAGATGTAGTCGGTGACGTACTTGCCGCGTGCCATACCGCCGGTGATGAGGATCTGGTCGACCTTGCCATCGAGGGCAACCGCCATCTCGCCAGCATACTTGGAAATCTGGTAGAGCATGGTGTCGTAGATGATCTTGGCGTACTCGTCGCCCTCGGCGATGCGCTGCTCGACGATGCGTGCGTCATCGGTTCCGAGATGGTCCTTGAGGCCGCCATTCTTCATGACGCGCATGATGAGCTCCATCATCTCGTACTTGCCGCTGAAGCACATCTCGATCAGCGGGATTGCCGGGATGGTGCCGGAACGGGTGGGAGCCATCGGGCCATCGCCCATGATGATGTTGTTGGAGTCGATCATCTTGCCCTTGCGATGGGCGGTGACGGAGATGCCGCCGCCGATGTGGCAGACGATGAGGTTGAGGTCCTCGTAATTCCTCTCGATGGAGGCTGCATAGCGATAGCAGACCTCCTTCTGGTTGAGGGCGTGGATGTCGCTGTGGCGATAGATGTCCTTGAATCCGGTGTAGCGAGCCTCCTCGATGAGCTCATCGCTGGAGGGCTGGTTGACTACGAATGCGGGCTTTCCGTACTTCTGACCAAGAGCGAAGCAGATGCGGTTTCCGAGCTTGCCGGGATGCTGCTCGTTTCCGACCTTCTTGGTGTCCTCGATGAGGATCTCGTTGATCGCGAAGGTTCCGGAGCTGGTGGTCATCATGCCTCCGCCGCGGGCGACGAATGCGTCGATGTCCTCGAAGGACAGGCCGAACTCCGCGAGGTTCTTCGCTGCGAGGTCGATTGCATACTCCTGGTGCTCTGCAAGGTTCTTGAACTTGGGATATCCATCCTCACCGGGGGTGTAGCTCTTCGAGAAGATCTTCTCGTCGTTCTCGAAGGCGGCCATCTTGGTGGAAGTGGAACCGAAGTTCAGGCAAAGAAGCTTAGCCATTTTCAT
>JAFWGD010000218.1 GCA_017515355.1 Coriobacteriales bacterium | reverse complement strand
CACCATGGACGAGAAGGGCCGCGTTTCCCTTCCGTCGAGCTTCCGCAAGGTGCTCCAGGACACCGTCATCCTCGCGCCCGGCCAGTTGCGCCAGGTTCTGATCTTCACGCCAGACGAGTACACGTCTTGGCTCGATGCGCTTTTCGCGAAGGAGGGCGGATACGATCCGACCAACCTCAAGCACATCAAGAGGATGGACTACTTCACGAGCCAGTCCGAGATGGTCGACATCGACAAGTCGGGAAGGATCAAGGTTCCCGATCATCTGCGCGAGATCGCCGATCTCGGCAAGGAAGTCATCATCTTCGGCTCCGTGAGCAATGCCTCGATCTGGAACAAGGACAAGTGGAACGAGTACATGAACTACGACCCCGCCGAGGACTTCTTCCAGAATTGATCGTAGATCCCGAAGGGGTATCGCGATGCGGGATTTGACAAATGAATATCGACATACTCCAGTATTGGCTGAAGAGACCATCGAGTTGCTTCAGCTGAAGCCGGAATCCATCTTCGTGGATTGCACGCTTGGAGGAGCAGGGCATTCAATTCTAGCGGCCGAAACATTACACGCCAGGGGCACGTTGACCGGCATCGACCAAGACCCAATGGCAATCGCAGCAGCGGCCGCTAGATTGAAGGACGCATATCCCGATCTCGACTTCCGCCCGTTGGAAGGAGACTTCAAGGATATGGACGAGCTCCTGATAAGGGCAGAGATCCCTTGGGTCGACGGTTTCCTGTTCGACCTCGGGCTCAGCTCTCCGCAGATCGATTTTCCCGAGCGGGGGTTCTCCTACAAGGAAGATGCCCCATTGGACATGCGAAGGAATCCGGGTAGACAAACCCTAACCGCAGCAGAGGTCATCAACACCTATAACGCAGCAGACCTCACTCGGATCCTTCGCGACTATGGTGAAGAGCGTTGGGCTTCCAGAATCGCCTCCTTCATCGTCGATTCAAGGGCGAGCAAGCCGATTGGGACGACGCTGGAATTGGTCGATATCATCAAAGCCGCGATTCCAGCCAACGCCAGACGATCTGGCGGGCACCCGGCCAAGCGCACCTTCCAAGCCTTGCGCATCGAAGTCAACGGAGAGCTCGATGGCCTTCAGCAGGCGCTAGAACGCGCCCTTGCGTGGATGTCCGATGGCGCGAGGATCGCAGTGATCAGCTATCACTCGCTCGAGGACAGGATCGTCAAGGACTTCTTTTCGAAGATGGCGAAGGGCTGCACGTGCCCTCCCGACCTTCCGGTCTGCGTCTGCGGGAACAAGCCGAGGCTCGAGGTGATCACCCGAAAGCCGATCGTTCCCAGCGATGAGGAGATAGATGCCAACCCGCGCGCCAGAAGCGCGAAGCTGCGCGTGGCGCAGAGGGTCAACGCCAGCTGACGGGGTATGCCGATATTGCGCGCAAGCGCGTTAAGTGAATGCAAGTGGCCCGCCAAGGCCATGGATTGAAGGGTTTTGAAGAAAGAATGCCAAGCAGCGCCAGGGCATATCAGATGCAACCGAGGTTCGAGCAGCAGCACGAGCCTTCGATTCGCGTGCTCGAGGGCCAGCATTCCGAGGCCGACCGATCCTCGCGGATGCTCGCGCTCTTCAAGATCGCAATCGTGCTCGTCGTCATGCTCACCGCCTTCGCGGTTGCGCGCATCTGGCTGACCAACGCCTCGATGTCGATGCTCCTCCGGACCAACGAGGTCAAGGAGGAGATCACCACCGCGCGTCAGGCCGGTTCGGCGCTCGAGGTCCAGTACTACAACATCACCGACCCGGCGAAGGTGAAGAGCTACGCAACCAACAAGCTCGGAATGTCGCCTGTGGTGGGAACCATCACCTACGTCGACCTCACGCCCAATTACGTTGTCGCCAGCGTTCCCTCGCTGGTCGATGAGGTTGCGCCCCAGGGCAACATGCTCTCTTCAAGGGGTGCGTCGCCTGAGCTTGTCACGGCCTATTCGGGCGCCGTCGCGAAATCCATAGCGGATAGCGAGAAGGCTGCAGAGGAGCCAACCGAGCCCGCATCGGGCGAAGAGGCTGCCCAGTCAGCCGCGGAATAATGTGCATGCAGGGGCCCGAAAGGGCCATCGTGATGTTGATGGTGGGTGTCGATGTCATCTAGGAGAAACACGGATAGACGCCCCGCACCTCCCAGGCGCGCGACCCAAGAGGACCTTCATCCTCAGCGAAGGGCTCCCAAGGACACGATAGACATCTACAACACGAAGCGCCATTCGATCGTATTCGTGCTCTTCGCCATCGCCGCGATTGTTCTCGTGGCCTGGACCTTCCTGCTAACCATCCTCGACTTCCACGGCGTCGCCGATGATTCGGTTGACAGGCGCACGCGCACCGACACCGTCCTCGCCAAGCGCGGGACCATCTACGACCGCAACGGCAACATCCTCGCGCAGAGCGTAGAGTGCACGACGATCGTGGCCAATCCCCACGATATCTACGACCCCGAAGCCACGGCGGAGGAACTCGCCAAGATCCTCGGCGGCTCTCCCTCCGATTACATCGAGAAGCTGTCGCGAGAGGACACCTACTACGTCTACATTCTCAGGCAAGGGGACGTGAAGTACGGCGACCAGCTCAAGGAGCGCAAGACCGCGCTCAACGATGAGGCCAAACAGCAACGCGACGCGGCGATCGAGGAGGCTAAGTCCAAGCATGCCGCCAATCCGAACGCCTCCGATGACGACGATTTCGATCCCGAGGCCGAGCTCTTCACCGACCCCGAGGACAGGTACCACGACTACAGGTACTTCCTCAATCCGCTTTTCGGAATCTCGTTCGAAGAGGGGATGAAGAGAGTCTACCCGTATGGGCAGGTCGGTGGCCAGGTTATAGGCTACGTCGGGGTCGATGGCGTGGGCGTATCAGGGCTCGAGCTCCAATACGACGAGATCCTTGCCGGAACCAATGGCACGAAGACCGCAGAATACGGCAACGGAGGCATCGAGATCCCTGGATCCGTCAGCGAATACGTGGCTCCAGTCGATGGCACCGACATCACCATCTCGATCGACGTCACGCTGCAGCAATACGCCGAGGAGCAGCTGGTGGAGCAGGTGAAGGCCGGCAATGCGAAGTCCGGAAACGTCGTGGTTCTCGATGGCGCGACCGGCGAGATCTATGCCGCGGCCTCCACTCCGCTGTTCGATCTGAACAACGTGGGAGAAGCCGAGGCGGGCGCCTCGATCCTCAAGGCCGTCAGCGACGCATACGAGCCGGGATCGATCTTCAAAACCGTCACCGCCACGGTGCTGCTGGAGGAGAACAAGGTCAGCCCGTCAGAGACCATCTCTGTGGATTGGCAGATGGAGCTCTACGACAGGGTCATCAAGGATGCGAAGAAGCACGATAAGTACGATTGGACGCTCGCGCAGATCCTCGAGCAATCGAGCAACGTAGGCATCTCGACGCT
>JAFWGD010000217.1 GCA_017515355.1 Coriobacteriales bacterium | reverse complement strand
TCGAGCTTTCGGTTCGTTCTTACAATTGCCTGAAGCGCGCTGGCATCCACTCCGTGCGTCAGCTGATCGACTTCTCTGAGAACGACCTCTTCAATATCCGTAATTTCGGTGCCAAGTCCATCGAGGAAGTCAAGGACAAGCTCCACTCGATGGGTCTGACCCTGAAGCAGTAGTAAGTAGGAGACACTAAAATGAGACATCGCGTTAAGGGTCGCAAGCTGGGAACAGATGCCAGCCATACCAAGGCCATGAAGAAGAGCCTGACCTGTGCTCTGCTTGCCAACGACCGCATCAAGACCACCGAGACCCGCGCCAAGGAGATCCGCGGCGAGGTCGATCGCGTGATCACTTGGGCAAAGCGCGGCGACGTGCATTCCCGCCGTCTTGCAATCGCCAAGGTTGGAGACAAGGAAGTTGTCCGCGAGGTCTTCGAGAAGGTCGCGCAGGGCATGTATGAGGGCCGCAATGGTGGATACACCAGGATCTATAAGCTCGGAAACCGCAAGGGCGACAACGCTCCCATGGTCATCGTCGAGCTCGTCACCGAGCCGGTGACCCCCAAGAAGAAGGCCGATGAGCCCGTCAAGGCCGAGGAGTCGAAGAAGCCCGTCGAGATCGACGAGAGCCTGAAGTTCGACGATGACGACGACTTCGACTTCGAGGATGCCGAAGAGGCCATCGAAGAGGCTGCGGAAGAGGCCGAAGAGGCTGTCGACGAGGCCGAGGAAGCCGCCGAGTAGGCTTTCGAAAGAAGACATCGAGACCGGGAGAGGAGCGATTCCTCCCCGGTCTTTTCACGCAACGCGAACCGGAGCGCCATATGGCTGAGAACCGTGCGTTCACCGATATCGAATACCTGACGAATGAGTTCATCTCGATGCGTGCGGCATCGCGCATCGCCCAAGGCGATCCCACGCTTTTCGATTTCTCCGCCAAGGCGCTTGAAAGCGCGAGCAACTCCATGGGTTGGACCGATCTGTGCGCCAACCCTCCAATCGATCCCTCATCGATAGCTGAGTTCGCCAGTTCGATTTCGGGGGAGGGGCTCTCAGACCTCTTCCTGATCGGCGTCGGCGGAACGATGCAGGCCGCCGTGGCGATGGCGACCTTCCTCGAATCCCAAGGCAAGATGCCACTGCGCTTCCACGCCATGGATTCGACCCTTCCCTCTGACATAGTCAACGAGCTTGCGGGCGCGGATTTCGCGCACTCGGCCTTCATCGTCTCCTCGAAGTCGGGCACCACCGTCGATACGATGGCGATCTTCGAGTACGTGTGGAGATCGGTTTGCAGCGAGCTCGGCCGCAGCGCCGCAAACCGCTTCATCGCAATCACCGATGCCGGCACGCGCCTGGAGGAAAGCGCCCGTGAGCGGGGAATCTCCAAGGTCTTCAATGGCGAGGGCGACATCGGGGGCAGGTATTCTGCGCTCTCCGTGGTCGGCCTGCTGCCGTTTGCGCTCATGGGCATCGACGTGGTCGAGCTCGTCGATCGCTGCAGGAGCTGCGAGGCCCTCTGCGGGCTCGACGATCCGAGCAACCCCGCGATCTCGCTGGCGGCAGGGCTCGTCAGCCTGCTCTACAACGGGCGCGACATCATGCACCTTGCTGTCAACCAAGGCTCTCTGGGCTTCGGCCTCTGGGCGGCCCAGCTCGTCTGCGAATCGCTTGGCAAGCAGGGAAAGGGAATCCTCGTCAGCGTCGAGCCAGGCTTCCGCCTGCTTTCCGAGGACGATGAGAACGGCTTCTCCATCATCGCATCTTCCGACCCGAGCCTCATAGGGGCCTCTCCCGGCGTCGATATCCCGCATCTGCACGTTCCGATCCTCACGGGCATCGATCTCGCGATGCAGTTCATCATCTGGGAGTACGCAATCTCGATGATTGCGATCATGCTCGAGGTCGACCCGTTCAACCAGCCCAACGTCGAGGCTGCCAAGAAGGCTGCGAGGGCCATCTGGCGCGATGAGATCTCGCTTGGCATGAGGGCCGCCTCCACGGCATCGCTGGCCCTTCCGTGCGAGCGCGACGCCTCGCAAGGAGAGGCGCTCGCCGCGCTCTTCTCCATGGTCGAACCAGGCGATTACTGCGCGATCGACGCCTTCTTGCCGCGCACGAGCGAATCGATCTTCGGGCGTTTGAAGACCCTGCGAAGGATGATCTTCGATGGTTTGGGCTGTCCTACATGCCTTGAGATGGGTCCACGCTATCTTCACTCGATCGGCCAGTACCAGAAGGGCGGCCCGAACAAGGGACTGTTCCTGATCGTGAGCGCAGAGGATTCGGAAGCCGGAGCATACGGCGAGGTGGAAAAGACCCTCGACAACCTCACTTACGCGCAGGCGGCTGGCGATTTCGCGGCGTTGTCCGAGCGCGAAAGGCGCGTGGTGCACGTCAATCTGCCTAGATGCGATGCCGATGCGCTCGACGATTTGCTCGATCTGGTTGCCAAATGCCTACCCTGAAGGCGAGAAACGCCCGATTGCGTAGTAATATTTAAAAGTTAAGGCCGTTTATTCGACGACGATGGGAACAGCAAATGTCGAAGAGGAACACCACCAAGAACAAGAGCAACCACGCAAAGCGAATGGCAAGAAGCGCCAGCACCGAGGTCAAGCCCGAGGTTTCGGCCAAGAGAGAGGCCAAGCAGAGGCAAGAGGCCACTAAGAGCGCGCTGAAGAAGACCTTCACCATTCTCGTTTGCGCGCTGCTCGTCCTGCTCTTCGCGCTCCCGTCGCTCTCCGGCCTCATGAGCTGCAGCAATCGCTCGCAGAAGGACGAGGATTTCGCTGCCAAGATCGAGGAGCTGCACAGCGAGCTCGATGCGAACCCCGATAAAACCGAGCTGCAGATAGAGATCGCAGACGAGTTCCTCGCCTGGGGCCAGGCGATCTTCATGGGCAGGATCCAGAAGTCCAACTACGAATCGAGCACGATGTTCAACGAGGCAGTCGAGCATTACGAGGCGTACGGAGACCTCTCTGCTCTGCCTGAGGCGCAGTTCAACTATGCGGTGGCGAATGCCTTCGCCGGCAACTACGAGGCCGCGATTCCAGCGCTCAAGGACGCCGTGGCCGTCGATGATTCCAACGCGGACGCCTGGGCCGCTTTGGGCTACGCGCTAAGCGGCATCGGCGATAACGACGCGGCGGTCGAGGCGTACCAGAAGGCGGTCGACCTCGACCCGGACAGCGATGCCGGCCAGCTCGCCGCCTACCAGCTCGAGAGTCTGCAGTAGGCTTTCGCGCACCTGGCTTCTTCGAGAGGATTAGGGCGAAATGCATATCGGATTTCCTGAAATATTGGTGATCGTCCTGTTCGCCTTCATCATCTTCGGTCCGAAGAGGCTGCCCGAGATCGGCAAGAGCATCGGCAAGGCGATCAACCAATTCAACGGTGCGAAGGAGAAGGTCGACGAGACCCTCAAGAAGGAGGGCCTGGATTCGGCGAGCCTCAGGGAGGCTTCGAAGAATCCCTTCGTCGCCCTAGACAAGCTCGCTACGATAGCGGACAAGATGGAAGAGATCATTCCAACGGATGAGGAAGAGGCCGAGGGCGAGGCTGAGACCGAGCCCCAAGAGCTCGCTGAATCCGCTGAGACGGTCGATGATGCTCCCGCCGAGACCAACTTAGAGCTCGAGCAAAACGTGCCCTCTGAGCCCGCTGAGGAGCCTCTGGAGGCAATCGAGGAGCCCGCACCAGCGGAAGAGCCTGCGGAGGAGCCTCAGTCTGAGCTCGAGCCGCAGCCAGAGCTCGAGCCGCAGCCAGAACCGCAACCCGAGCCCGAACCTGAGTCCGGAGAGGAGGGAGAGCGCGCCTAGGCACGCTCGAACGCCATGCCGATCGGTGAGGCTAGGATGCCAATCATGGCGCATTTCTCAGAGCTGCGCCGCAGACTGGTCATAATCGCGGTGTCGCTGCTGGTCTTCACCATCGCGATCTACTTCTTCTCGCCGTACCTGATAGACTTCCTGCTTCGTCCGATCGAGAGGTTCATCCCGGGAGGCGCAGCGAATGGCGTCAACATCTTCGACCCGGTCGGGGGCTTCGTCCTGAGGTTCAAGGTCTCCTTCGTCGGCGCGGTCATGGTCACCTCCCCGATTTGGATCTGGCAGTTCCTCGCGTTCTTCCTTCCGGCGCTAAAGCCCAACGAGCGCAAGTGGGTGGTTCCAACCTTCTTCGCCGGGGTCTTCCTCTTCATCGGCGGAAACGTCTTCTGCTACTACATCATCCTCACTCCGGCGTTCCAGTGGCTCCTGGCGCAGACCGCCGCCTTCGCGTCGATCATTGCCGACGCGGCGAAGTACATCGGGGTGATCCTGATGTTCGAGCTGGTTTTCGGATTCGCGTTCGAGCTCCCGCTGGTCATCTTCTACCTGATCGTCTTCAACATCGTGCCGTACAAGAAGCTGCGCAAGAGCTGGCGCGTCGTCTACATCACCCTGATGATCGTCTGCGCCTTCGCTACCCCCGATGCCTCGCCGATTCCGATGCTTCTGCTGTTCGCGGCGATGGTGGGGCTCTACGAGCTCTCGCTGGGCCTTGCGAGGCTGGTGCTGCGCCGCAGGATCGCGCGCCAGGAACTCGAGGAGGACGAATCGCTAGCCATCACTGAGAGCAGCGAGGGCTAGCATGCACGAGTTCGGGTTGATGAGCTCCATCCTCGACACCGTCAATTCCTCCGCCGCCGAGGCTGGTGCAAGCCGCGTCGTTGAGATCAAGCTGACCATCGGGGAGATGGCCCAGGTGGTCGAAGAGGCCATGATCTTCGCGCTCGAGGCGCTATCCGAGGGAACGCTGTGCGAAGGCGCCAAGCTCACGATCGATTTCATCAAGCCGCGCTCGCGATGCCCCGAATGCGGCGTCGAATTCGAGCACGGATTCTACAACCGAGCGTGCCCCGAATGCGGCAATCCGCTCACTGACATCATCTCTGGCAAGGAGATGTACATCGACTCGATCGAAGTCGATATATAGCGCGCGAAGTATTAATATAGGGCGCTTAAAAGAGGATTTCCCGCAAGCCCTCGCAAACCCCAGAACCGCTTGAAATGTCGATTCGGCTGCGTTGGATGGCATCCTGCCCGAATTGCCTCTTGCGTTTGGTTGTAGTTGCGTTTCCGTTTGGTATATCCTAAAAAATCGTATCGTACCCATTTGGATTCGATTTGGCGTGCATTTTTGAATTGGTTAAGAACGAGGTGCTAACGTTTAGCGCAAACTCACTCGGCCGAAAGGGACTCGCATGCAACTCGATATAGGAAAGCCGATCCTCGACAAGAACGATCGCCTCGCTGAGGAAAACCGTGCGCTCCTCGATGCCCACGGCATCTTCATGCTCAATATCTTGGCGTCACCGGGATCTGGCAAGACATCGACGATACTGGCCACCATCGAGGCCCTGCGCAGCAAGTACTCCTTCGCTGTGATCGAGGGCGACCTCGCCAGCAAGGTGGATTCCGAGAAGATCAAGGCCGCCGG
>JAFWGD010000216.1 GCA_017515355.1 Coriobacteriales bacterium | reverse complement strand
GCTACTTTGCGAAGAAAACCTCCTATCTCAAGGTCCGCGCGCGCAATCTGCGCGTCTTCCCGCATGAGCTCAAAGTCGTTCTCGGCCTGGGCCTTTCGCCCTTCCTTATCCAGCTTGCGGCGGCCTTGCAGCAATTCATCCAGAACATGATGCTCACCTCTTACGGTGGCGATGCGGCGATTTCAGCTCTCTCGATCTGTGGAAGCCTTTCGACGCTGCTGCTTTTCCCGATGGTCGGTTTCACCCAGGGCGGCTCGCCCATCATGGGATATAACTACGGGGCTGGCAACTACGAGCGCATCAAGGGAACGCTCTTCCGCGCGATGGCCTTCGGGACGATATTCGCGATTATCAGCTGGGCCGCCATCATGCTGTGGCCCGAAGCGATGGTCGGACTCTTCATTTCCAACGATCCCGAGGTTGCGGCCTTGTCCGCCCATGCCTTGCAGGTCTTCCTTTTCGGTTTGCCCTTCATTCCCGTCGGAATGTGCGGCGGTGCGCTCTTCCAGAGTACGGGCAAGATCTTCCGCTCGATGTTCCTGAGCCTGATCCGCCAGTTCATTTACTACATTCCGCTGATGCTTGTTCTTCCGATTTGGTTCGGCCTCGACGGATGCTGGCTTGCAGCGCCAGCCTCCGACGTCGCGGCCTTCATAATCAGCATCATCGTGGTCTACATGGGGCTGAAGTCGATCAAGAGGGAGATGGAGACCATCGGAGTCGGCAAGCTTGTAGCATAAGACTCGGGTCGCAAATCCGTAAAAAGCGAATCGGACGCGGGCAAACGCCTGCGTCCGATTTTGTCTTGCGGGATGAGAGCGGCGGTTAGCGCGTGTGCTTCCTGAGGTACTTCGGGCCGAATACCAGGTAGATCAGCAGGGCGATTGCGGGGAATCCTGCCATGATCGCATACATCATGCTGTACCCGACAGCCGTCGATATGAATCCGCCAACCACTGCGCCGAGCGCAACGCCACCATCGAACCAGAGGAAATAGGTCGACGTCGCCACTCCCCTGCGCTGGGGAGATACCGATGCCACCGCCATCGATTGGAAGACTCCCATCGCGGTTCCGAAACCGAGGCCCGCGAAAAGGCCGGCAACGCAGAACATGAGCAGATTCTTCGAGAAGGCGATGAGAAGCATGGTGGCAATGACGCCGAGGATCGCGGCGATACCTGGAACCAAGTATCCAGAGCGGTCGATGATCCGGCCGATGAGCGGTCTTGTGACCATGCAGGTCACCGCATAGGCGACGAAATAGAGCGAGATGTTCGCCACGCCGAGCTCTTGGCCGTAGATGGCGAGAAATGCGGAAATGGTGGCGAACGCGAAGTTGATGAAGATCTGAACGACGCCCGGGAACATCGCCTCGCGCTCGAAGATTCCCTTTATCGTCAGACGGGGCTTGGGCACGTCGACCTCGGCGGGGTCGATTCCGCGCTCTGCGGCGATGCGCTCGGCGGTTTCGGCACGAAGCTCCTCGGGCCTCTTGGCGTGGACGAACAATGCGAGCACGGCGGCAACCGCAGTGGCGCCGACGGAGAACGCGAACATCATCATGGGATGTCCCGCCTCGATGAGCGCGATGGCGAATGCAGGGGCGATCGCTATGGAAAGCGACGAGAAGAGCGCGATGGTGCCGATGCCCTCGGCAAAGCGCGACTTCGGCACGATGTCGGCAGCCATGGTGGAGGTCGCCGTCGAGCTGAATCCCCAGGTGATGCCGTGAACGAATCTGAGCACGAGAATCACGCCGATGATCGGGAAGATGGCGTATGCGACGATGATGAAGACGGTGACGAGGGTGCTGGAGAACAGGATTCCCTTGCGACCGAGGACATCGAGCATGAATCCGACGATCGGACGGACGAGCAGCGCGGTGAGGGTCGATAGCGTCAACGTCAGGCCGACGACGACATCGCTGGCGTGAAGCATCGAGACGTAGAGCGGGATTCCGGTGACCATCGCCTGGAATCCGAAGAAGAGCGAGAACTGGATGAGCGCAAGGAACAGGAAGTCCTTGCCCCAGAGCTTGTCCTTCGCTTGGTTCTTGTCTCGCACTGGCTTCCCTGCCCCCTTTCAAGCCCTGACGCATTCGGATGGCACCTGTGGCCTGAGCTTGGGCTGCGTGGCGCGATGGCGGCCACGCAATACCCTCTCAGAGGCTCTCAGATGCCCTCAGAGGCCGCTTAACTAGATCCTTAGGGAAATGTTAGCTTCCTTGAGCTGCTTGGCGGAAACCTCGCCAGGAGCGCCGGTCATGGGATCGGAGCCGCTGGAGGTCTTCGGGAACGCGATGACGTCGCGAATCGACTGGAATCCTCCCAGCAGCATGGCCACGCGATCGAGGCCCAGCGCAATTCCTCCGTGCGGCGGAGCGCCGAGCGAGAGGGCCTCGAGCAGGAATCCGAACTGCTCGCGCGCCTGCTCCTCGCTCATGCCGATGCGCTTGAGGACGCGCATCTGCAGCTCGGGCTGATGGATACGGATGGTGCCGCCGCCGATCTCATAGCCGTCCATGACGATGTCGT
>JAFWGD010000215.1 GCA_017515355.1 Coriobacteriales bacterium | reverse complement strand
TCAATGCGTGGATCTACTCCTTCCACATGCCGATGTTCATCTTCATCTCCGGCATCTTCTCTTCGAAGGCCTACACGAAGGAGAAGGGATTCCGCGGCGAGAACGTCATCTTCTACATGGCGCTGTGCCTGATATTCCGCCTGCTAGCGCACTTCATCGACCTGGCATTCGGGCTCGACGTGAGCTTCAACTTCTTCAAGCAGGGCTCGGCTCCATGGTACCTCTTCGTGATGGCGATCTACACGCTCTGCACTCCGCTCTTCGCTCGCGTGAAGCCCTCGGTCATGCTGTCGCTTCTGATCATCGCGTCGATAGCGAGCGGATTCTGGATCACCTACGATACGCGCGCCCTCTTCGCATGCGGCAAGCTCTTCAGCTATGCCCCGATCTTCGCCGCCGGCTACTACATCGGCATCGGCAAGGCCGGCGAATTCCACGACAAGGTTTTCGCGCTCAAGCACGTCAACCTCCTGCGCGTGCTAGCGGTGCTCGCCTTCTTCGGCGCGATCGCCGCATTCTACCTGCTGCCGGACAGCTACGCCTCGGCTATCCGCAAGATGTCGACTGGCTGGAACGAGTTCGATGTGATGGGCAAGGCGCTGCATGGCTCGGCTGCAGCCTTCATCGTGGCGCGCCTGCTAGTCTACGTGCAGACTGCGGTATGGGCGCTGATCTTCCTCCTTGGAATACCGCAGCGCAGATCGTTCCTGACAACATGGGGAGAGCGCAGCCTGCAGGTCTACATACTGCACATGCTGGTCATCTACTCGCTCGATAGGATCGCCTTCAACGACATGATGCTGGCCTATACGCACTGGTGGCTGCTCTCGCCGTTCATCGTCGCCATCATCCTGACCGCGATCCTCGCCGCGCCCAAGTTCCTGAGACATGGACCAACGCGCTCAAGAGCCTCTGCAAGAAGGCCGTGCGCAAGCAGTCATGAGGCTCAAGCTCAACATAGTCAGTACCTATCGAGCGCAGATCTACGGCTTCGCCATACTGTGGATCCTCGTATTCCACGGAGGCGCGATCAACAGCTGCGACTTCTCCTTCGGGGTCAGCGGCCTCGGATGGCTCAACAGCGTAATCGGCGTGGGCAACGTCGGCGTCGACATCTTCCTCTTCCTCTCTGGAATCAGCCTCTACTTCTCGTTCACGAAGGACCCGGACTACCGCTCCTTCATCAAGAAGAGGCTCCAGCGCGTCGCCATCCTGCTCGCGCTGACGTACCTGGCGATCTACCTGTTCTCCCAGCAGGCACCCGAGCTCTACGAGCTCTGGGAGATTGCCCTCACGCGCATCCCGGTCTTCATCATCGGCTCGTGGTTCGGCAAGTTCGTCTACGACAAGCGCGAGGTCAACCCGGCTTGGGCCATTCTGATCCTCATCGGCGTCTTCGCATTCGCCTACGTCTTGCACGCCGGCATGCTCGATGGCATGGCCAAGCGCCTATTCTACGCGGTCGGCGGAATCTCCGGCTGCTATGCCCTGGCCCTGGTCTTCCTCCTATTCGACAAGATTCCCATCGTGGGCAAGGGGCTCAACCTGTTCTTCGGATTCTTCGGCGCGTTCACGCTCGAGCTCTACTGCACGCAGGGCATGCTCAACCAGATCCTCAGGATGCTCCCGATCTACGAGGTGGGCAACGTCGGGCAGTTCGCGATCATGGCCGTCTGCGCGATCGTTCTCGCTTGGATCGCCATGAAGCTCTGCAACGCCCTGATAAGGCAACTCAAGAAGAGCGCGGCGCCCGAGCCAAAGCAGTAGCGCTATACTATACTTTTGGGTGAACGCGGGCATATGACTGCGGTTCCCGCCAACCAGATGCCACCGCAAGCGCTAGGAGACTGCATATGTGCGGAATCGTTGGATTCGTCGGCAGGGGAGATGCAAAGGATTTCCTGATAAAGGGACTTCTCACCCTCGAATATCGCGGGTACGACTCTGCAGGAGTGGCGGTTGTAAAGGAGAAGGGCGATCTCGAGGTGATCTGCCGCAAGGGCAAGGTCGCCGAACTCTCTCGCGCGGTCAAGGAGCTCAACGTCACCGGGTCGTGCGGAATCGGCCACACCAGGTGGGCGACGCACGGCGAGCCGAGCGAGGCGAACGCCCATCCGCATATCGACTGCACCGGCAACATCGCCGTCGTCC
>JAFWGD010000214.1 GCA_017515355.1 Coriobacteriales bacterium | reverse complement strand
ACGACGCGCGAGCTCTACGATGCGTTCATGGCGAACTGGGAGGGCTACGACGAGCTGAGGCAGACGATCCTCAACGAAGTTCCGCACTACGGCAACAACGACCCGTATGCGGACATGGAGCTCAAGTGGCTGATCGACCTCTACGTGCAGATGTGCAGCGAGGTCTCCGGCGCTCGCACCGACGTCTTCACGCCTGGACTCTACGGCGCGGCCGACCACGTCGCGCAGGGCTACGAAACCTGGGCCACCCCCGATGGGCGCCTTGCCGGGACCCCGATCGCCGACGCCATGAGCCCGGCTCAGAGCCGCGACGTCAACGGACCGACGGCGGTCTTCCAGTCCACGCGCTGCTTCGACCACCACTCGTTCCTCGGCGGCATGGCGCTCAACCTCAGGATGCATCCTTCGGTGCTCAGCAACGACGAGTCCTCGGCCAAGCTGCGCGACATGACGAAGACCTACTTCGAGAACGGCGGCCTGGAGGTCCAGTACAACGTCGTCGACACCGACACGCTGCGAGACGCGCAGATCAACCCCGAGGACTACCACGATCTAGTCGTGAGGATCGCGGGCTACTCGGCCTACTTCGTCGAGCTCGACAAGGACCTGCAAAACGACATCATCTCGAGAAACGAGAACGTGATCTAGCGCTTGCAAGCACTGCGGCAACCACGCAAGAAGGCGCAGCCGTTCGGCTGCGCCTTCTCCTATCTCTGGCAAGCCCGCGCTCCGCGATCGCGGAGCCTCCCATTAGCCAACCAGGCTCGCCACCAGCTTGTCCAGGTCGCCCATGTCCATGGTGGGCTCGAACCTGGCCACGACATTTCCCTCGCGGTCGACGACGAACTTCGTGAAGTTCCACTTGATGTCCGACTCCTCGACGGCGCTCTTGCTCATCTTCTTGACTGCCTTCTCCAAGAACTTCGCCTTCGCGCCCTTGCCAAAGCCCTTGAACGGCGCTTCAGCCTTGAGGTATGCGTAGAGCGGGAGCGCATTCTCGCCATTGACCTCGGACTTCTTCATCTGCTCGAACTTGGTGTCGTACTTCAGAGAGCAGAATTGCGCGATCTCGGAATCCGATTCCGGCGCCTGCTCGCCGAACTGGTTGCACGGGATGTCGATGATCTCGAGGCCCTTGTCGTGGTACTTCTCGTACATGTCCTCGAGCTCCTTGTACTGCGGGGTGAATCCGCACTTGGTAGCGGTATTGACGACGATCATTACCTTGCCGGCGTTCTCGCTGAGAGCGAACTCGGAGCCGTCTGCCTTGGTGACGCTGAAATCGTAGATGCTCATGATGCCTTCCCCTCCTTGACTGACTTCAATAGGTGCATTAAACCGATCATTCCCTGCCTGAACTGCTCTGCGTTCCCATCGTTTCCGGAGAAGCAAACCGCCAGCGCCTCGGGAACATGAACCGCCTTCTCCTTGAGAGCCTCGCCCTCCGCAGTGATCGTGACGATAAGGTCGCGTGCGTCCTCCTCGGAGCGATGCTTCTCTATCAAGCCCTTCTCCGCGAGCTTGCGGAGGACCGGGGTGAGCGTGCCGCTGTCGAGGAACAGCCTCTCTCCGAGATGCTTCGACGAGACGCTCTTCTCCTCCCACATGACCATCATCGCGATGTACTGGGTGTAGGT